>JAOACN010000554.1 GCA_026417815.1 Chloroflexaceae bacterium
GCCCAAGGGCGTCGGACTGCTCTACGTCCGCCCCGACAGGCTGGAGGGTCTTACGCCGGCCCACGTGGGCGCGGGGTCGCTGCGCGAGGACGCGCCGGTTCCGACGCTCCAGCCAACGGCGGCGCGCTTCGAGTACGGCACGCGGGCCTTGCCCCTCTGGGAAGGGATGGACGCTGTACTCGACTGGTGGGAGGAACGAGACGCGGCGGCGCTTCAGGCGCATATGGCGGCCCTCGCCGATGAGTTGAAGCGCCGGGTGGCGGCCCACCCGCGCCTGCGGTTGCTCTCTCCGCGGTCCTGGGAGCACAGTTCGGCCCTGGTGAGTTTCCAGGTCGCGGATCAGCCCGACGCCCTGGCGCTGCTGCGCGCGCTGTGGGCGCAACGGGTGATTGTACGCGCCGTGCCCGAACGGAATGCCCTGCGCATCTCGACCGGCCCGTTTAACGACAGCGGCGACCTCGACCGGCTCTTTGGCGCCCTGGAGCGGATTTAATGCCAGAGCACTGACCGGAATGCTTGTCCACCTCCACTCCAGGCCCCCCCGCTCCGCCTCTGGTACGACGCCCCCACGGCGCGATCGGCACCTCCTGATCGCGCTGTACGCCGACGCGCGGGAGCGTGGCGCGCGCTACACTCCTGGTGGGAGTCGAGACCGGGAGGCCGTTATCCTATTTTGGATTTTGGATTTCGGATTGCCGTGTCTGGCTTCCCAGGGCGACCTGACGATGATGCGCACGCGCTCTGTTCAACAGGAACTGGCATCATGCCTGCGACGTCGCTGGCTATCGAGACCAACAGGCTGACCAGATACGATGGAACGCGCCGCAGCATTGCCGGCGTGAGCATTGTGGTTCCGCCAGGGGTGCTGTTGGGTCTGCTTGGTCCGCCTGGATCGGGCAAGAGCACGCTCATCAGGCTGCTCGCGGGGCGTTTGCGTCCCGCGAGCGGGAGCGGCACGATCTTTGGCCACGATCTGCGGCGCGAGCGGGGGACGATTCGGTCGCTCACCGGCGTGGTCGCAGCGGTCCCGCCGCTGGTTGGCGGGCTGTCGCTACGGGCCAATTTGCGCCTCCTGGCCATGCTCAACGGACAGGGCGCGTGGGCGCCGGTGGACGCGGCGATGCGGCAGGTGGATCTGGAAGCGCGCGCGGGGGTGCGGGCCCGCGAGGCTTCCGACGCCGAGCGCTGGCGCCTGGCCGTGGCCGTCGCCCTGCTCCACCAACCGCGCCTTCTCTTCCTGGATGAACCGACCGTTGATCTTGACCCCGCCGGGGTTGCGGCCCTGCATCACGTGCTCAGGCGCCTGCACAGGGAAGGGTTGACCCTGGTACTCGCCAGCGAGCGGGTGGAGGAAGTAGAGCGCCTCTGCACCCACGTCGCGCTGCTCCGAGAGGGCCATCTGCTGGCGTATGGCCCGATCGAGGCGCTCCTGCGCGGCGAGGATGCGCTGCTGATCACCGCCGAACCCCTGCCGATCGTCGCGGCGGTGGCGGCGCATTTCGGTTACGACGCCGTTCCGGCGGGCCACGGGGCCATGCGGGTCGCGGCCCGCCCCGAGGCCGCGCCGGGGCTGATCGCCGCCCTGGTGAGCGCCGGGGCGCGCGTGTTTGAAGTGACCACGGAGCGGCGCTGTCTGGCGCGCTGTTTGCCGGAACTGGAAGTTCGGACGGAGTGCTAGGATGCCGTTTCTGGCTGAGGCGGGCCAACCTGACGGTAGAAGTCTACGATGATGCCCTCCGGTCCGGCGATCATGGCCGACTCCGTTCCCCAATCCGTTCGCGTCGGTTCAAGCAGAACGGCTGCACCGGAGCGACGCGCGTGTTCAAGGGCGCCTTCCACATCATCCACCTGGATATGCAAAATGACCCCCGCCGCTTCCTGTACGGGAACGAGGGCATCGGGACTGAGCATAATTGTTATGGCCCCGGCGTCGAGTTCGGCGAAGCGCGCATCCTCAACGCGGACAGGCAGACCGACGACATCGCGGAAAAAGGCCGTGGCAGCCGGAACATCGCGCACAATCAGGTCAAGCTGATTACAGTTTCGCATG
This sequence comes from Chloroflexaceae bacterium, assembly GCA_026417815.1. Lineage (GTDB taxonomy): Bacteria > Chloroflexota > Chloroflexia > Chloroflexales > Chloroflexaceae > JACAEO01. The sequence continues at coordinate 2,051 of JAOACN010000554.1, forward strand.
GGCGGCGCCATATTTCTGATTGTAGATTCTGGATTTTCGATTGCGGTCTTACACAGCCAATGACACAATATTCAACCTCACATAGAATATGCGGGCCGATGTACGGGCTAAATGACTTAGTCGTGATCAAATCAACCTTGGGGCCAAGCAAATCTTCGAGGAAAAAGGCAAGCTGCATGAAATGATCAAACGTCTTCTGCTCTGGCTCGAACTCGACCAGAATGTCCACATCACGCTGATCATTCCGCACAAATGAACCAAAGAGTCCACAGCGTCGCACTCCGAAGCGCCGCAACTGGAGTTGGTGCGCCTGTAACAGGGCCAGTATCTGCTCTTTGGTTTCGACCGTCATCGTGCACCTCGCACATCGGCTCGCGCACGTCCACGATTATAGCACGCTGGTGTCGCATCGGTCACCGGTCGCCTGGAATGGCGCCGGTCGAATGTTCGGGTGTTCGTGGTGGATACGAGGTCGATGGGTGCAGCCGAACACCCTGCGCGTCAGCCGCCGGCTGGAAGCGACTCGTTTTATAGATCAGGAAAGCCTTGATACTTTTTGCCTTATCGCCGAACTGCTTCTTGATAGTGCGGTCAAACTCATCTGGGAAGCATTCCCTTTGCATTGCGAGATACAATCGCTCGCCTCTGGCGATTAAGATGTCAAGATTCTTCTTATAACGCTCCAAATTCGATAGCATTCTTCCGCTGTTCTCTATTATTCTATGCCGCTAATTGCGCTGGTTAACAGTCTGCCCATCAGCTGCGCCGCCATATCGGGAAGATGATTGGGCCAAATCCAGCTTTCAAAATCGCACCGATCTTGGAGCCGCGCAGCGGCGTCAGTTGCATGGTAGCCCGCTAGCTAGATATAGACATTGAATTTACGGATTAAGAGGCGGTAAAACGCTAATCCCTTTGAACAACGCCAATAGCCGGGCTAGACTTGCATCAGTTGTTGGAAGTCTTTAGCTAAGTTCCAATTCGCGTTGCTCTCCTGAAAGGATTTGGCTTATTGACAATTTCTCTTTAAATACCCTCACATCATCTGGATCGCACCTTGATAGAAGGTCAGCAAGAGCCTCTAAGTCTTTTATTTTATAGAAAGATTTGTCGGGTGTAAAATATACAAGTACCACTTTATTTTCTTTGAGAAGATTTATAATGTTGTTCAGTGTGCCTCGGCTCTTCGCGTTCCATATCATAAATCCATGGGATGACTCTTTAGCCATCTCCATATCTTTGATTGTGTAGAGGTCAAAACCTTTTACCTTGCCATTTACCTCTACATTTCTTGTTTCCCAACTCCCGATGTTGTTTCTACAGCTAAATCCTGTGCAGAAAACAATAACATTTCTGTAATTTTTCTGAAAGAGATACTTTTGAACACATTTGTCGACCCCATTGGCATCTCCAACGAGAACGGTTAGATCGTTATTGATGATATTATCTATTCTCTTTAAAACGTCTTTGGAGAGACGGCTTATTTTTCGGGAGCCACCTATGAATATCTTGTTCATGATATGCTCCTTGTCTTTGTCAATGCTAAAGCGTAAACATGAGTTGCTGGGCCTTTATCATATAGCACTTCTGTGATCGCATTGAGTGTTGCCCCTGATTGGTAGATCATCGAAAAGAAGGACGCTGGCATCTTTCAAAGGTTTATTGATAGTGAATGCCGTCTCAAGTAATCGAATCTTCTCATTGTAATTCACAAACATTCTTTAACTCGGGAGTTGCTTGTGATTTGACAATACAGTCCTCAAAATAAGGAATGCTTAACCTATTACTTGAGGCTTTTGATATTTCCATAACGGGTTGAAAGGTCCTGTTTTTTGAGGGTAGAACAGGTACGATAACACTAATATTGGGTTTCCATAATTCGATAAATTTAAGAGTTGCGTCCACTATTGCGTTCAACACTGTCTTATCCGATTTGTACTTCAGTCTGTATAACAACTCTCCAATATCACTTCTTTTCGTTTCAAAAACGACATGCCCAAACTCGTCATAACCGAGAAATTCGCTGCTGAGCGTGTGGTAGTCCAGCACATATCCTTGTCGCCAGCGACCGGGTATTGGCATTGGGTTTATGTTGACCATCTGCCACCTAGTTGACATAAACGGCCATAGGTGTTGATGCTCAAACTATAATGTATGACATATGTGCTAAGCTGTCAACGAAACACTATTCCGTGTCAAGACTCTATGAGCGTCAATTTGGCAACGGCATAGTCAGCAGGATAACATGAACTAGCCCGCCCGCCCCCGCCTTTTCGCGCAGCCGCCATATCAGGCCGATAACTGTCCGTCTAATCCCGCCCTGTCAGCGCGTTCCACCGTCTCTCGTCCCCCTCTGATCGATTCGCCGGACATCCATCCGTCTCCCACCTCGCCACGGCGTTCCACCGCCGCTCGTCCGCCTGATACCCGCCCGCGCCGGCTGCGACGGACATCGATCAATGCCCTACGTTGTTGGACGGCAACCGCGGGGTCATGTCTCCGACATGGAGCAAAAAGCGATGATGCGCGCGCTATTCGCCTTCAAGCGGCTTGAGACGCCGTTCGATGTCTTCGAGCGCTATTCGTCCTGGCTCCTTCCGCCGTTCCGCCAGAAAGTCCAGGAATTCCCGGCTGCTCCCGAGTGCGGCCACTTCGCGGTCAAAGTCGTCTGCGGCTTCGAGGATATAGCGCTGGCCCTCTTCGGTGACGATCAACACCGTCTCTGAACGCGCTGCGTGCAAGAGTTCTTCGAGCGTTATCTGCTGGTATCTGAGGTCGAGGGTGATCATATGCTTACTTTCCTGCCACGAATAAATAACTCATTGTGCTCTTTGTATCCAATGGCAAGTATGTCAACCGTGTCATCAATGATGTCGTAAAAGATGCGATATTTGTCGCTCTTGAGTTCCCATGGCGCTATCGGGTTCGACCCCAGTCGCTTTCTTCGTTTCGTCTGGACGTTTGCGGCGTGCATCAAATAGATGCGAATGGCGGACATAATGATGCGCTGCGCGTAAGCGTCGAAGTAGTCCAGATCTTCGGCCGCGCCAGGTGTCAGGTTGATCCGAAACGCCATCGCTGGACAGGTCTATCGCCAGCACCCTGCTGCTGCCGTATTCTAGGCGATCCAGACAGGCATAGCAAGGCTTGATAACACAAGCGAGATGCTGGTTCTTCGTGGCGCACACGCCGATCACGCCCCCATTAGCTCATCGGCGGCGGCGAGCAGGGCGGCGATGCGTTCCGGGCTGAGGGGCGGCTGTCTGGCGCGCAGGTAGAGTTCCAGCGCGCGCCGGGGGGTGAGGCCGTCGAGCAATTCGGGTTCGGCGGCAGCGAAGCGCCGGCGGCCGGCGCGTTCCACGTGAAACACGATCCCGGCCACCACGAAGGCCCCGGCGTCATCGAGCAGGCGCCGGATCTCCTCCGACCGCAGCGTGTCGGCCTGCTCGCGGGTGACCCGCAGCTCCACCCGCACCACCGCGCCGCGCAGGTCCTGGCGCGCGATCAGCGCGGCAAGGGCGCCGGCGGGGTCGCTGCTGCGGCGCAGATCCTCTTCGATGCTCACGAACGGGCGCGCCCGCAGCGGATGGAAGGTCCAGCGGGCCTTGCCGCCGGTGATCTCCACCAGCACGCAGCCCTTCGGCTCGTCGCGCTCGCCGAAATCCACCCGCTCCAGACTGCCGGGGTACACCATGGGCGGGTCGTGGTGCACCACCTGGTGGCGGTGGATGTGGCCGAGGGCCACGTAGGCCACCCCGGGGTGGATGAACAGCGAGCGGGGCAACACCAGGTCCTGGCCCAGGGTCATCACCCGTTCGGCGCCCACCTGCGCCCCGTCGAGGCTGCCATGAAAGGTAATGATGACCGGCCGTTGCGGATCGAAGCCGCGCGCCTGCTCCTCGATGAACCGCTCCAGGCGCCGGCGCACCTCGTACTCGATGTCGGTGAACGAGGCGCCACGCAACTCCTCGCGGCTCAGCAACATCTGCCGGGTGACCCAGGGGACGGCGAGGATGCGTGCGGGGCCAGCGCGGGTGGGCACCTCGTAGAGCCGCGGGCGGTCGGCGATGGTCACGCCCTCGACCTCCAGGGCGCGAAAGATCTCCACCGAGTGGGCCCGGCCCGCCGCCGGGGAGATGTCGTGGTTGCCGGTCAGGATAAACACCGCTACATCAGCGGCGCGGAGGCGTTGCACCCGGCGCGCAAACTCGCGCTGGTGGGTCGGGTTGGGCGAGCGGTTCTTGTAGATGTCCCCGGCAATGAGGACCAGATCCACCCCCTCCTGAAGGCCAAGCTCCAGCGCCTCGTCCAGGCGCTCCAGGTAGTCTGCCAGGCGGGTGTGCAGCCCGGTGCCCGGATCGAGGCGCCCGTAGTTCTCGACGCCAATGTGTAGATCGGCAAGGTGCAGGATCTTCATGCCCGTCGCCCATGCGCCCGCGCCACCGGGGATGAAAAAAGCCGTCGCTGGCACGTGTTCGGCTTTACCGCAGAGCACGCAGAGGAACGGAGAGGATGAGCTCTTTGAAGCCCTTCGCGTCCTCTGCGGTGCGAACGTGTTCGGTAGATGTGCACACTATCGTCGTTGGCAGGGCGCGGCCCCGCTCTTCGCGCCTTTGTGGTCCCTCATCAGCGCGTAGCATAACACAGCTACCCGCCATCGGCGAATCGGGCATATCGGGTACGTGTTCAGATGTACCGCAGAGGGATGGAGAGGATGAGCTTTTTAAGCCCTTTGCGCCCCTCCGCGCCCTCCGCGGTAAACCTGAACACACGCTGTCGGCAACTCCAAAAGGCGAGTGGGGGGAACGAACCTTCGCTCCCCCCACTCGCCGCAGAGACCGTGCCCATCAGGCGCGCTGGCGCATAATCATTGCCAACACCACCGCGACCAGGGCCACCAGGATGATCAGCGGCAGCAGGCCGGTGAGAATGCTGATCGCCATCCCAAGGGCGATCTGCACCACAAGCGTGCCGATCACCGACAGCACGAGCACCAGCAGCGCCTTCCCGCTATCCCTGATGTTCATGCTCGACTGGACGGCCAGGAAGCCAAAGTACGCCTGCGCCACCAGCACGACGATCGCCCCGACCGCGCCCGCCAGCCCGATCAGCCAGCCGAGCACGGGCAGGCTGCCGAGCAGGGTCGCAATGAACGCCAGCGCCCCCGAAACCACCGCCAGCGGCGCCACGAACAGGGCGAAGCTGTAGGCAACCTCGTCCCACGTCCCGGTTCCGTTCGCCAGGTTCTTGCCCAGGTAGTAGACCAGGGCGGTGAAGATGACGAAGTTAACCAGGGCGGCCACCACGGTGCCAACAAAGACGCTGAACGGATTGCCGGGCACACCCGGCAGCACCACCGTCAGAAAGCCCAGCAGGCCCGCGATGAGCGCCCCCGCCAGGACGTACACACCCGCCGTCCCGAGGCTGCCCCGCTTCTCGTAACGCTCAAAGGTTTCGACACCGGGGTGGGTAATCACTTCGCGGCTCTGGGCGACCATCTCCGCCAGTGTGGTTTGATGCGCCATTGCCATCGGAAACCTCCTTCTACCACTTCAGCGAACGAACCGCGCCGTCTATCTATATGGACGCGCCGCTCGCCCCCGATGTTGCAGATCGGCGATCGGTCGTCTGCACGGCGCGCCTTTACACATCCTCTGGCGAATAACCCACACTATCCCACACTATCCCACACCAGCAAGGGATAAACCGCTATCGCGCCCCGGGCCGGTCCAGCGCTACATCTGAGGATCTGTCAAGAGTTATTCGAACATGTGTTCGCTTGTCCCGGCTCCGTGGAGTTGTTCTTGCACCTCCACACCTCCACCCCTCCACACCTCCACACCTCCACACCTCCACACGGACCATCCTCCAATCCCGCTACCGGGCAGGCTATGTCCTGGGGGCGCGCGCCGCCGCGCGCAGGCGCTCGAGGGCGGCTTCCAGATCCGGCGGCAGGGGCGAGACGAATTCGCGCCAGGCGCCATCGGCGGGGTGATAGAAGCCGAGGCGGTGGGCATGGAGGAACTGACGGGTGAGGCCAAAGGTGGGGCGGGGCTTGCGCCCGCCGTAGGTTGGATCGCCGAGAACCGGCTTGTTGCGATGCAGCATATGCACGCGGATCTGGTGTGTGCGGCCCGTCTCCAGCCGCACCTCAAGCAACGAATAATTGCCCAGTTCCTCCAGCACGCGGTAGTGGGTGCGCGCCGGACGCCCGCCCGGGGTGACCGTCATACGCAGCCGGTCGGCCGGGTGCCGGCCGATCGGCGCGTCAATCGTGCCCTCGGGCTCTTTGAAATGTCCCTCAACGACCGTCAGGTAGAGCTTGAGCATGGTGCGCGCCCGTTGCTGCTCGGTGAGCGCCTGCATCGCCCGGTCGTTGCGCGCCACCACCAGCAGGCCGGAGGTGTCCTGGTCGAGCCGGTGCACGATGCCCGGCCGGATGCCGCCGTTGACCTGCATCTCGGGGTAGCGCGCCAGCAGGGCGTTGGCCAGGGTGCCGCCGACGTGCCCGGGCGCCGGATGCACCACCATGCCGGCAGGCTTGTCAACCACCACGATGTCCGCGTCTTCGTAGACGATCTTGAGGGGGATGGCCTCGGGTTCGAGGGTGGTGGGTTGGGGCGGCGGCACCGTGACCAGGATACGCTCGCTGCCGCGAAGCAGGTGACTGGCGCGAGCGATGCGGCCATTGACGGTCACGCGCCCTTCGGCGATCAACTGCTGCACGTATGAACGCGAGAGACCGGCCACCGCGCGGGAGACGAAGCGATCGAGCCGTTCGCCGGCATCATCGGGCGCGCTATAGAGCGTAATGGTCTCTTCTTCGGTCATGATCGAGGAGCAGGCAGGCGCCGTTGACGCGGCAAGCCCGCGCAGTTATTCGAGATCGCGGCTGAGGAGCTCGCTCAGCAGCCGGTCGTCGCGGGGAGGTGGCAGAGGAGTTGGGGCCGGTTCGTCGCCGATAAAGATCAGGTACCCTGCGAGCATCGTTACCCCGATCGTGACTGCGCTGTCTGCCAGATTGAAAACTGGCCACCATCCGATGCTGATAAAGTCAATCACATAACCAAAGCGCAGGCGGTCGAGAATGTTACCCGCTGCTCCGCCGAGGATCAATCCCATGGCGGTTTGAACCCACGCGGAGTAGTTGGGCAGGTAGACGGCGTAGGCGTATACCACGCCAATGGTGATCACGATGGAGGTAATCGTGAACAGCCCTGGCAAACTCTGAAATAGCCCGAAGGCGATGCCGGTGTTCCGCGTGTAGACCAGCGTGAACCAGTCACCTATCAGCGCGATGGTGCGGTCGCGGGGCTCGGGACCAAGCGTGGCCACGGCCAGGCGCTTGCTCACCTGGTCCACACCGAGCACGGCGAGGGCCAGCGCGGCGGGGAGGAGCCAGCGACGGATGGCGGGAGTGTCATGCAACGCGCTCACGGTGCCTTTACTGGTGGGGCATGGCCCGTTGATCCCGACGCGCCTGACGCTGAACCAGTTCATCGCGGGCGAAGTGCAGCATCAGCAGGGCCGCGCCAGTGGTGATGGCGCTATCGGCAACATTGAAGATCGGCCACCAGCCGACCTGGATAAAATCGACCACGTAGCCCAGTCGCACACGGTCGATGAGGTTGCCAAACGCTCCGCCAATAATCAGACCCATAATGATCTGGATGTGCAGACGATGATTGGGCAACTGAGTACGGTAGAACACAATCGCGCCGGCGACGATCAGCAGCGCGGTTGCGATTAACCACTCCGGATGACCCTGGAACAGACTGAAGGCCACGCCCGTGTTGTGGGAATACGCGATGCGCACACTATTGCCCGCCAGGGGAATGAAGTTCGTCATCGTCTCCGGGCCCAGGGTGCGTACCACCCACCACTTCGTCGCCTGGTCAATTGCCACCACCACGATGGCGACCACCAGAGGTACGAGCCACCTGTTACGTGCGTTCATCTGCGTCGGTACTGCGCTTGTCATGGGCAATCAGAGCCTGTCTGGACACCCGGGGTATCCGCTTACGGTCTGGGAGGGTATAGGCACCTGGATCCTCCCGTCAGGCAGGGGCGTGGGGAACGCCGGGTTACCCACGTATTATAGCCTAGAACCTGTATTGCTGCTGTCCGGGTTGGCCTCAGGGAAATCCTGCGGGGGCCGCTGTGGAGACAAAATCCTGGGTCCGTGTTCACACTTCTCCTGGGAGCGAGGGCATCTTGCCCTCGAATCCTGACGAAGGCGGGACGCCCTCGCTCCCAGGTCTGCGGGGTTACCCCAACGCTGAACACGTACAGCACACCGCCGCGATGAACACCGGCCCCCGTACGGCCGCAGCGCGCTGC
>JAOACN010000567.1 GCA_026417815.1 Chloroflexaceae bacterium
AACCTGGCCCACGCGCGCGGCGCGCTCCGCTGCCGCCGCCGCCAGGACCGCCGGTCCCAGCAGGGTCAGGGGTACGCCGTAGTGGGGCAGGCCGGCAAGGATGGCGTGGACCGTTCCGACGCCGACTCCAATGCGCAGATAGAAGCGAAAGGGACCTGCGGGGGTGTCGAGGGGCGGCAACGCCTTGACGGCGTTGAGCAGGGCCGTGGCGCAGCGCCGCGCCACGGCGACGTCGGTCCGGTTGGGCCACCAGGCGGTCAGGGCGTCACCGGCAATGGCCGACACATCGCCGCCGTTGGCGGCCACGGTCTCGATGAGCACATTGTAGCAGTGGTTCAGGGCAGCGTGGAGGCGCTCGGCGCCATCGGGCAGGGTGGCGAAGGCGGCGGTCAGGCGGGTGAACCCGCGCAGGTCGGCGTAGAGCACCGTCGCCTGGCAGGTGTACATTGCGCCGGGTCGTAACTCGGCGCTGCCGATCCGCGTACTTAACCAGTGTGACAGGTACGGCCGCAGGTACGCCGGATCGGTAGGCATTGCTCTCAGGCTATGGAGGGAATGGTGGAGTCGTCGCTCGGCCCGCTGCAGGCGGCGCAGACACGAAAGGGAATACCGGTGCCGCTGACGGTGCGAATGTTCTCGCGGCAGCCGCAGTACCGGCAGACCGAGAGGTTCTCAATATCGTCGGCGCGCCAGAGTTGCGGGGCCAGGGGGATCTCCATTGGCTCGTCAATGGAGAGAATACCGACCTTGACACAAACTGCGGCGGGGAAGACATCGGCGACGCGAGCGAAAATCTTGTGGGGATAGGAATACACTTCGTCGCCTACCAGAATGTCCCGCATGCGTGGATGTTGGCGGATCTTCATGGCTCTTGAAGCCGGGCGATCAGCCGACGCAAGTCGGTTTCGTCCAGCGCGAAGCGCGTGTCATCGGCGAACAACAACTCGTCGAGCACATCGGCAATTACTTCAACGTCTGCACTATTAACGGCCAGCATACCCTGATCAAGTTCGTAGAATCGGTCAAAGGCCCACTGCGCCAGGTCGGCGGCCTCGATCCGACCATCAAGCCGTTCCTGGAGCCTGGCGATCAGGTCGCTACGCTCAAGTATCATAGCACAGATTCTTCCGATGGTCATGGGGAAACGGGGTTCCCCAGGGCTGCTGCAATGTCCGCCTGCGGCGGGGAGGGGTGGAGCGGCCACGCCGCACGATACGGTCATTGTTCAGTGGTTCTGACGGCGTAGCTGCCAGAACCAGCGAACATTCACCATCGGTATCAGTCGGCCAGGGCATCGTCACACAGGGTGCGAAAGCCGCAACCGGCGCAGCGGCGCGGATCGTTGTGACTGCGGGCGGCATCGCTGGCGTCGAGGAGGGCGCGCATCTCGGCCAGCGCGCTCACCAGGCGCTGGCGCACGGCAGGCGTATAGGCGAGGCGAAAGGTGGCGTTGGCATAGCGCAGGAAGCCATACGGCGGCGCGTGACCGGTTGTCTCTTCCAGCAGCAGACAGTAGGCCGCCAGTTGCATCAGGTCGGAGTCGTAGGGCTGCGGCGCCCGCCGGCCCGGGTTCACCTCCACCGGGATCATCACCCCGCCGCGTTCGATCAGATAATCAGGTTTGCCGACCAACCCGTAGCGCGCCGCGACCAGGGGGCGTTCCAGCGGTCGCCCTGCGCCGACATCGGCTGCGGCTACCCGGCCCCACGGCAGCCCGGCGCGCTGGCGCAGCACAACGGCAACGACCAGGAGCAGCAGGGCCAGGCTAAGAACGATGCCCCCCAGCATTGCCTCGATCAGACTCCCACCGCCAGCAACAGCGCCCCGCCAGCCAGCAGCGCCAGCCCGGCCCACAGGGCAATGCCGCTCAGGGCGACCATGCGCCCGTGCGCCACGTGCCTGGCGCTCCCCAGCGCGCGGCGCTCCTGGCCCTCCGGCTCCAGACCGACCACACGTCGCAGCCACCAGGCCCGGGCGCAGTAAACATACTCGGCGACTTCACTGGCCCGGATCATCAACTCCCACCCAGCACCGGCAGGCCACGGATGGCGTTAAGCACATCGTTGACCGTAATCAGCAGCATCAGGCCCATCAGGGCGGCGAAGCCAATCGCATGCACCAGGGCCTCCTTCTCCGGAGGCACCTTCTTGCCGCCCCGCAGCCATTCGACCAGGGCGAAGATGATGTGGCTGCCATCGAGGGCGGGGATGGGCAGCAGGTTGAGCAAAAACAGGTTCAGGCTCAGCACCGCGGCCAGGTTCCAGAAGGCCGCGAACCCGCCTGGCTGCTGGATCACCTCACCGGTGGCGCGAGCGATGCCCACAGGACCAATCGGCCCGCCGTCGGCTGATGGCTCCGGGGAGAAGAGGCCGAAGATGGAGGCCGGCAAACCGGCCAGGGCCTGCACCATCCGGCCGGTCAGTTCCAGACTGTAAGTCACGCCGCGCCAGGCAGCCGCCAGCGGCCCGACCTGCACCTGCTCCAGCCTGGGACCATAGCTGAAGCCGAAGCCCGACTCAAAGCTGTTCCCCTCGGGCGAGGTCCAGGGACCGGGGACGACCACCAGGGTCACCTCTTCGCCATCGCGCAGCACCGTGGCGGTCACCGGCTGGCCGGGGCTTTCGCGGGCCACCTCGCCGATCACCCTGGGGTCCGCCACAGAGCGGCCGTCGAGGGCGCGCAGTTCATCACCGGGCTGGAACCCGGCCCGCTCGGCGGGGGTGCCGGCAAAGACCTGGCTGATCAACTGGCCGCCGGTGGGGGTTGGGACGCCGAGGGTGCTGAAGAGCACAGCGAAGATCAGCATGGCCAGCAGCAGGTTCATCAGCGGTCCCGACACCATCACGATGATCCGGCGCAAGGGGGGAGCGGCGGCCAGCGTGCCACCGGCGCCATAGAGGGGATCGCTCGACCCGTCGCTGGTCTGCGCGAAGCGCACGAACCCGCCGAGGGGCAGCCAGTTGAGCGTATATTTAACGCCGTCGCGCTCGAACAAGGTGAGCGCGCGCGGCGGAAAACCGATCCCGAACTCATCAACCTTGATCCCCAGCCACACGGCGGTGAGGAAGTGCCCGAGTTCGTGGATAACCACGAGCAACCCGAGCATCAGCAGGAACGCGCCAATGGCCACCAGGGGATTGCCTCCGCTTTGCTCGGCGGCCTGCCGGGCCGGGGCGGCTGCAACGCTTGCGAGAGCGAGCATACAATCTCCATTGCCGAAAAAACGGATCGCGGGGGGCCGCGCCCTCCGCACCTCGTACCCTTCGAGCCTGTCCGAATCATTCTGGCGGGAGGGTAGGGGCACCTGGTTTCCCCACCCTCCCGCCTGAGGGGAGAGTCCGGGAGGGTTACGCCCTCTCGTCAAGAAACCGGCTAACCTGTATCCGGATAGGCTCTGGGTCACTATCATGAGCCTGCCGCTCAAGGCTTCTGGTAGTGTAGCGAATCAACGCGCCAGAGTCAAGAGAATCGTGAAATAAATAACCGGCCCGGTGAAGAGCAGGCTATCCATACGGTCGAGAATGCCGCCGTGGCCAGGGATGAGCGTGCCGGAGTCCTTGACGCCCACCTGGCGCTTGATCAGCGACTCGCCGAGGTCGCCGAGCGGCCCGGCGATCCCGGCGGCCGCGCCGATGAGCGCGGCGCTGAAGAGGCTGATGGGCAGGCCAAGGATGGGCACCGCTGCTGCCGCGGTGAGGATGGAGGCGATCAGCCCCCCGGCGAAGCCCTCCCAGGTCTTCTTGGGGCTAAGGATGGGCGCCATCCGGGTACGCCCGATGGAACGACCCACGAAGTAGGCCGCGCTATCCTGGATCCAGGTGATTGCCAGCACCAGAAAGACCCAGGCGGCGCCGGGGGGAACGTTCAGCGGGTCCAGCGGGCCGGCGCGCAGGGGCGTATCAAGCTGGCGCAGGAGGATGAAGGCGCTTAACAGCCAGCCAATGTAGGCGGCTCCGGTGAAGGTAAGGGCCCAGTTCTGCAGACTGGTGCTGCGATCAGACTGGGTGAACTCATACACCAGGGTCGCCATCACGCCGAGAGCCAGGGTCATCCCGGCGAGGTTAAGACCGGTGAAGGGTTGCAGGGCGGCAGCGGCGCAGAAGGCCACGCCCAGGGCGATCCCGGGAACGCGGCGGGGCGCGAAGCCGCCCTGGCGCAACAGGCCGAAGAGTTCGATAATCGCCAGAACGACGCAGAGGGCCACGAAGCCGGCGGTGGCCCAGGGCCACCAGGCCACGGCGACAATCAGCGGAATCAGGATCACCACGCTGAACAGGCGCCGGACGAGGGAGCTTGAGCTACTCGGAGATGAGCCCGCCGAAGCGGCGCTGGCGCCGTCCGTACTCGCTGATGGCCTGCTGGAGGTGTTCTGGCCGGAAGTCGGGCCAGAAGACGGGGGTGAACCAGAACTCACTGTAGGCTGCCTGCCAGATAAGAAAGTTCGAAATCCGCCGCTCGCCGCTGGTGCGGATGATCACATCGGGGTCAGGCATCCCGGCGGTGTACAGGTTGGCGCTAATCATCTGCTCGTCGATCTGATCCGGGCTGACCCCGGAGGCGACGATCTTACGCACGGCGTCAACAATGTCAGCGCGGCCGCCGTAGTTAAAGGCGATCGCCAGGGTCAGACCGGTGTTGTGGCGGGTCAGATCGATCGCGTAGCGCACCTTTTCGGCCAGGCGCGGGCTGAGGCCCTCGAGGCGTCCGAGATGCCGCAAATGGACGTTCTGCTCGTGGAGCGCGCGTGTCTCGCGGTCAATAAAATCGCTCAAAATCTGCATGAGGCCCTGCACCTCGGCCGAGGGGCGGGCCCAGTTTTCGGTGGAGAAGGCGTAGAGGGTCAGGTAGCGCACACCCAGGCGGTCGGCCTCGCTCACAATGGCGCGGATGTTCTCGGTGCCGGCCCGATGGCCCGCGAGCCGCGGCAACCCTCGCTGGCGCGCCCAGCGCCCATTCCCATCCATAATGACTGCGATGTGTCGGGGGGTCTTGCTCTCGGGTCTGCCATCAGCCGTGCTCATAGCCTGCTCTCCGCCCGTCGTGGCCTAGACCGCCATGACCTCGGCTTCTTTCTCTTTGCCGATCGCGTCGAGGTCGGCGATGCATTTGTCGGTCAGTTGCTGCACCCGTTCCTGGGCGCGCTTGAGTTCGTCCTCGCTGATCAGCTTTTCGGCCTCAAGCTCCTTCAGCTGGTCCATGGCATCACGGCGCTGATTACGCACCGAGACCCTGACCTCTTCAACGCGATGGCGCACCACCTTCACCAGTTCGCGGCGGCGCTCCTCGGTCAGCGGGGGGATGGCCAGACGGATCACCCGCCCGTCGTTACTGGGATTGATCCCGATGTCGGACTGCTGAATGGCCTTCTCAATCGTCTTGATCAGCCCCGTATCGTAGGGCTGAATGACGATCAGGCGCGCCTCGGGCACCGAAATATTGGCGAGCTGGTTCAGCGGCATCGGCGCGCCATAGGCCTCGACGTGCAGATGCTCAACCAGGCCGGCGGAGGCGCGGCCGGTACGGATCGTCGCCAGATGGTGCCGCAGGGCCTCGACGGCCTTCTTCAGATGCGCCTCATAGTCGCGTAAGACATCGTTGACCATCACGCTCTCCTCGCAAGGCTCGCCGACCGGCGCGTCGCGTGGGTCGCCAGGGGCGGAGCCGTTCCGTCGTCCCTGCCCCGCTCCCGCCGCACGGCAGGCGTGCGCGGGTATGCGAGCGATGCGATACCTCCAGCATATCCGTGCTTACACCTCCGGCACGGGCATCCGTTCCGGGAGGGTCTTACTGACCAGGGTGCCGACATGCTGCCCGAGCACGATCCGTTCAATGGTGCCAGGTTCCAGCGCGTTGAACACGATCAGCGGAATATCGTGGTCCATACAGAAGGTGAGGGCGGTGCTATCCATCACCGTAAGGCCACGGTTCAGGGCCTCCATATAGGTCAGGTAATCGAACTTGACGGCGGTAGGATCGCGGCGCGGATCGGCGCTGTAGATCCCGTCCACGCCATTCTTGGCCATGAGGATGACCTGGGCGTGGATCTCGGCGGCGCGCAGGGCGGCGGCCGAGTCGGTCGTAAAGTAGGGATTGCCGGTGCCGCCGGCCAGGATGATCACCCGGCCCTTTTCCAGGTGGCGGATGGCGCGGCGCCGAATGTACGGTTCGGCGACCTCGTTCATCTGGATGGCGGTCATGGCGCGGGTATGCAACCCGTGTTGCTCGAGCACATCCTGGAGGGCGAGGGAGTTGATGATCGTTCCCAGCATGCCCATGTAGTGCGATTGCGCCGTATCCATCCCCCGCGCAATGGACTGGTTGCCGCGCCAGATATTACCGCCGCCGATCACCACCGCGACATCCACGCCCCGGCGGTGCACGGCGGCGATTTCGCGCGCCAGGTAGTCGAGCATATCATAGCTCACGACTTCGTCGGTGCCTTTGATCTGCTCGCCACTCAACTTGATCAGAATACGTCGGTATTTAGGCTCTTGCATATGAGGCACCAGAAGCATGGAGCAGTTGCCTGCCGGCAGGCGGCCCTGCCAGGCGGCAACTGCTCATGCCGTAGCGGGTCAGGCGCCAACCTCGTAGCGCACGAAACGCCGAACGACGATGTTCTCACCCAGTTTAGCGATTGTTTCCTTAATCAACTCTTCGATCGTTCGTGACGGATCCTTGACAAAGGGCTGCTGCAGGAGCACATTCTCTTCGATGAACTTCTCACGGGTCAGCCCGCTCTCGGCCACGGCCTCGTCGGTCACCTCATTGGCATGGATGTACCGCGGGTTGAGGGCAACGATGTGCTGGGCAAGGTTGTTCGCGAGGGCGACAAAGTCCTCGGTGCGGGCGACAAAGTCCGTCTCGCAGTTCAATTCGACCAGACCGGCGACGCGGGCGCCGTAGTGCACATACACGCCAATCAGGCCCTCGCGGGCTTCGCGGGAGGCCTTTTTGGCTGCCGCCTCGATCCCCCGTTCGCGCAGAATCTCAATGGCCTTGTTGATATCGCCGCCAGTCTGCTCCAGGATGTCCTTGCACTCCTTGATCCCGGCCCCGGTTCGCTCGCGCAGTTCTTTGACCAGTTCGATCGACACTGCCACAGGCTCGCTCCTCTTCTCGTGACATGGAGGGGCACAGGCCCCTCCAGAACCGTCTGGCTGTTGCTTGCCGGCGACAGGCGTCGCCGTTTTCCCTGCCCTTGAGCCTGACCGGATAACCCGGTGCTCCGGTCAGGGTCTGGGCGGGCGAGGCCTTCCCAGATCCTGCGGCCAACCCGGAGGGTTGCGCTGCGGCGGCAGGGGTGTGGGGAAACCCGGTCCCCCTCAACCGGGTTGTCAATCGCGGGTCGTCGCTCAGGCCTCCTGGGCGGCCTCGCGGCGATGGACGCCCTCGAGCGCCGCGTCGGCGATTTTGCCGGTGATCAGGCGGATGCCACGGATGGCGTCGTCATTGCACGGAATGACGTAGCTGATCGGGTCGGGATCACAGTTCGTATCCACCATCGCCACCACGGGTACGCCGACCTTCAGGGCCTCTTTGACGGCCAGTTCCTCTTTGTGCGGATCGATCACGAAGAGTGCGCCGGGCAGCCGATCCATGGTCTTGATACCGGCGAAGACCCGGTTGAGCTTTTCAATCTCCTTTTCGAGCTGCAGGCCCTCGGCCTTGGTGAGCCGGGCGAAATCGCCGCGATCGCGCTGGGCCTCGAGGTCGGCGAGGCGCTTCAGGCGGCCCTTGATGGTGGCAAAGTTGGTGAGCGTACCACCGAGCCAGCGCTGGGTGATGTAGTACTGGCCAGCGCGGGTCGCCTCCTCGATCACGGCTTCCTGGGCCTGTTTTTTGGTGCCAACGAAGAGCACCTTCTCGCCGCGCGCCGTGACGTCGGAGATGAAGCGGTAGGCCGCTGTAAGGCCAAGGACGGTCTTCTGCAGGTCAATAATATGGATGCCGTTGCGCGCCGTATAGATGTACGGGCGCATCTTCGGGTTCCAGCGGTTGGTCTGGTGCCCGAAGTGGGCGCCGGCCTCCAGCAGCGCCTTGATGGTAACAACTCGCGGTGAGGTCGCCTGGGTCATAAACGTCGTATGCTCCTTATCGTTCTGGAAGATCCAGCCGCCACCTCCCACGTGCGCCGACCGAACCGGGCGTCCCGGCAGGAGCGATCGGGTGGAGGAGGTGTGTGTATTTGGCGCATTTTAATGCCGTCGAACAGTATAGCACAAGCGTAGTGGCGGGGAAAATAACCTTTCACTTTCGGGTGCGACGAAACGTTCTGCACGTTCCCCTTCGCCAGGCGGCCGAAGCCGCGGGCTACCGATGCGAAGCCGGCCGTTCGGCTGAGCTCACGGCGAAGCCTGCGCCGGCTTCAGCAGGCTACGGAGGTAGCCTTCGCAAGGCCAGCCGGAGCCTTCAGGCTCCCGGTGGGCCGCGGCACGTGCAGAACGTTTCGTCACACCCTTCTCGTTCCGGTGCGGCGCGCCTTTGCCGCGCCGCACCGGAAAGGGATCTTCAGAGCCGTTACTTGTCGGTTTCCACCTCAACGGGGGCGATGTGCAGGCCGTTGAGGGCCAGGGCGGCCTCGATGCCGTCGCGGAGGTTGGCGCAGGTGGTTACGTTTGAGAAGTCAATGTCGAGGTGCACGAGGGTCTGGGCGATGCGGGCCCCGATCCCGGTGATCACCACCTGGGCGCCCAGCAGGCTGGCGGCGCGGATAGCCTGCCCCAGGGAGTTGGCAACCTGGGTGTCAACGACCGGCACGCCGGTAATGTCAATGATCGCCACGTCAGCCTGGTGCTCGGCAATGCCGTTGAGCAGGCTCTCGATCACCTGCTGCGCCCGGCGGCTATCAAGGTTGCCTACCAGGGGCAGGACGATAACGCCTTCGAACAGGGGCACCACCGGTACCGCCAGTTCCGAGATGACATCCTCCGAGCGTTGCAGTTGTTCGCGCAAGCGGCGCACTTCCTGCCGCAGGGCCTCCGGGTCGTTGGGCAGATCATCATCAAATGCTTCGCTCATGGAACCGCGCCTCCTTGAAGTTGACGCCTGTTGCTACAACGAGACTTCGTCTCGGCGCCGGAACGGGGCGTTCGGAGGGACTTCGCCCCTCCGAACCTTTCCGCTGCGGGAAGGTTCGTTGTGGTACTATCCGGTCCGCCGGCGTGTCGGGCCTCCCCCACAGCGGTTGGACGGCGGGGAAACCGGGTTTCCCCACGCCCCTGGCCGCCGGGAGGAGGTGGACTGGCCCACCGTGAATACGGGAACGACAGGTTTTCCCATGCCCTTACTGGATAGGACTGTACCATACGGGGCGTACCAGACCGGTACCGGGGTTCGAGAGGGTCCGGGAGGGCGTAGCCCTCCCGGGAGTGCGCCTGGGCGGCGCAGGCGTCAAAGGCGCCGGGGTCGAGGTGAGAGGGTCCGGGAGGGCGTGGCCCTCCCAGCAAGAACCGGATATCCTGGGTATCCAGACAGGCCCTTATCCGGTGAGGGCGGCGAGGGCGGCGAGGGCGGCGTCGTAGTCAGGTTCCTGGCCGGCGACCGGCACATACTCGACATAACGTATGATGCCGTCACGGTCAACCACGAAGACCGCGCGGCTCTCGATACGCAGTTCGTCCACCAGCGTGCCGTAGGCGGCGCCGAAGTTCATATTGCGGTGATCGGAGAGTGTTTCGATCTGCTCGGCGCCGTTGCTGCTGCACCAGCGGGCCTGCGCAAAGGGCAGGTCGGCGCTCACGGTGATGAAGTTCACCTGCCCGGCGCGGGCGGCGGCCTCGGCGTTGAAGCGCTGGGTTTGCTTGCTGCACACGCCGGTATCCAGCGAGGGGACGACGCTGATGACCAGCGGTTTACCGGCGTAGGCCTCAAGCGTCACGGGCTGGAGTTTGCGATTGATAAGCGTAAAGTTGGGCGCGCGATCGCCGGGGCGCAGTTCCGGGCCGATCAGGGTGCGGGGGCCAAGAAAGTCGAACGCATGCTCACGCTTGACAGTCATTGGTGACTCCGTGCTTAGAAATGTTTCAGACTCTGGGGCTGCCTCTGGTAGTATACCACTGGATCAGGCGAGGCAATCCCGGGGCCAGTGCAAAATGAGTGCGACGAAACGTTCGGCGCGTGCCGTGGCCCACCGGCCCGCCGGGCGCCTGATGAAGATTAAGCATGAAATCCGGCATAGCCTGCGCAGGCCGGCTTCGCATCGGTAGCCCGCGGCTTCAGCCGCCGGGCTTTGCCGCTGGCGGGGGTTGCGGGGCCACGGGCCCCCGAAGATCTTCCCTTCCTGGCGCGGCGTGGCTTCGCCGTGCCGCACCAGGAAGTGGAAGGTTCGGAGGGGTGCAACCCCTCCGAACCTTCTCCAAGCGGAAGCCGCGGCACGTGACAGAGGAGAGTTAGGGCGAGCAAGGCTATTTGCGGCCCTTGCCCCGCTCGCCGGTATAGGTGTACCGGCTTACCACGGCCCCGCTCGCATCGAGGAGCGTGCCGGTATCGCCCTCGTTGTTCCAGACCGCGACGCGCTGCCCCCAGTAGAGATTTGCGGCGTCGTTCGTCCCGGCGCGGGTCCACAGTTTCACTTCGGCGCCGGGGGCGAGCACGAACTGCGGGAAGACGTAGGTGTGTCGCTGCGCCCCGTCGTGCAGCTTCCAGCCGGTCATGTTCATAGGTTCGGCGGAGGCGTTGCGGATCAGCACGTACTCTCCCTCCACGTCGCGACCTTCGGGGTTGAACTCGATGTAAGTTATGGTAACGGCGGCAGCGGCGGCGCTGGCAGAACCGCTGCTGATCCGGGTCACCGGGGCGGCGGCGGGCTTCGCGCCGGGGGCGGCGGGCGCGGGCCCCGGGGCCGGTTTCGCCTCTGGCGCGGCGGCGGGCTTCGCGGCGGGGGCGGCGGCAGGTCGGGCCTCCTGCGCC
>JAOACN010000569.1 GCA_026417815.1 Chloroflexaceae bacterium
GGGTGGTCTGCCAGCCGTTCAGCTTCGGCAGACCCATATCCATCAGCACCAGATCGGGTTGGTCGCCGTGGGCCAGACGTAGTGCCTGAATGCCGTCACCCGCCGCGATCACTTCGAACCCCACCATGCGCAGGTAGGTCATCACCAGATCGCGGACCATTGGTTCATCTTCTACTACGAGAATGCGTGCCATTATTATCCCTCGATGGGCCTGGTGAGAGTCTGTCCAGACAACCGGGTTATCCCCTTACGTTCTGAAAGGGGCGTGGTCCTCCCTGGCCCTTCCCTGAGGCAGGGGCGCGGGGAAACCCGGTTTCCCTGCAGGAGTTATCCAGCAGGTTTTTTCTGCCTTTGATACCCGATGAGCGCCCGAACGCTGCGCAGCAGATCATCGCCGCGGAAGCTGCCCTTGCGCAAAATGTTCTCGACCGAACGGTTCAGGTACTCGTGCTCGTGGGGGGTGAGTTCCTTTGCCGTCACCACCAGAATTGGCAGGGTCTCACCGTCGGGACGCCCTCGTATGTTGCCAATCAGGGAAATCCCGTCCATACGCGGCAACATCAGATCCACGATCGCCAGGTCAGGGGCTCGCTGATCGAACAACGCCAGCGCCTCGACCCCATCCGCCGCGGTGTCCACCTCCCAGCCATGTTGGATGAGCACGCGTTGCAAATAGTTGCGCAACTCGCCGTCATCCTCTACCAGGAGCACCCGTTGCGGAGGAGTTCTATCGTGCAGGAGGCTGGCGATCATCCGGGTCAGTTGCCCGATCTCCACCGGCTTATGCAGACAGGCGGCGGCGCCGAGCACCAGACCGCGCTCACCCTCGGAGTCGATCGTCAGCAGCACCACCGGAATGGCCGCAGTTGCAGGATTGGCCTTGAGCTGCCGGAGCACGGCCCAGCCGTCCATCCCCGGCATTAACAGGTCGAGGATAATCAGATCGGGGAGCAACGCAGTTGCCAGTTCAAGCCCCTCCTCGCCATTTGTGGCCGTCTCGAAGTGCAGATCCGGTTGGGCCAGCGCGCGCGGCAACAGGTCGCGGATCATCGGATCGTCATCAATCACCAGAATGATCCGCGTTTCCAGGTGAGGATCGCCGGGCAGCGGCGCCTGTGCGTGGGAAGCCTCTTCGGGCGCATGACCAACCGGCGCAACCGGGACCGACTCACATGCTCACATGGTACCTCAAGGCTCTGTGGCAGGGTCAGGGTAAAGGTAGAGCCAACTCCTGGCGTGCTGACAACGCTGATCTCGCCCCCCAGGAGTCGCGCCAGGCGCTGGCTCAGGGCCAGGCCCAACCCTGTGCCGCCGTACTTGCGGGTCGAGGATGAGTCGACCTGCACGAAGTCGTGGAAGAGATCCTTCAGATGCTCGGGGCTGATTCCAATCCCTGTGTCGTGGATCGCGAAGCTGACCTGTGCCGGGCGCCCATCGCCAGCGGGCTGCCCTGACACCTCGATGGTTACCGTTCCATCCTCGGTAAACTTGCAGGCATTACCGACCAGGTTGACCAGGATTTGTTGCAGGCGCAGTTCGTCGCTTACCACCATAGGAACCGCGTCGGCTGTCTGAACGACGATCCGGTTGCGATTGCGTGTGGCGATTGCTTGAACCGTATCCACAACGCGCTGGATCAGCGGGGCCACGGCCAATGGATTGGGCCGGATCTGCATCATGCCAGCCTCGATCTTCGACAGATCGAGGATATCATTGATGATTGCCAGCAAGTGGTTCCCTGCCATTCGGATGGAGGCGAGGTCCTTCATGGTCTCGGCAGGCACCGTTGTTGCGAGGGTGCGTTCGAGAAGTTCGGTGTAGCCGAGGATGGCCGTGAGGGGTGTGCGCAACTCGTGGCTCATCGTTGCCAGGAAGCGGCTCTTGGCCAGATTGGCGGCGTCTGCGGCCTCTTTGGCCGCGCGCAAGGCGTGCTCTACTTGCTTGCGCTCGGTGATGTTGCGGATGATCGTCTGAATGGCTGGCACACCCCGGTCGTGAAATGGCAACACCACCAGTTCCACCTCGATCGTCGCGCCGTCGGGTTGGGTCAACTGCCGGTCCACCAGCACCGGCGTCCCGTTGGAATGCGGAGCCACCGCGCCGATGGCCGGATGCACGGGCTGGCCAATCAGGGACGCGCTCCCGTCGCTGCCGAGCAGGAGCGCAGCGGCCGCGTTAGCGTAGTGGATGTTCTTGCCATCGTGTACAAGCACGGCGTCGGGCGAAAGTTCGATTAACTGGCGATAGCGACGCTCGTTCTCGGCCAGTTGTTGCCGGGCCTGCGCCAGTCTGCGCAAGGTTGTGTTAATCGCGTCCCCCAGGCGCCCGATCTCGTCGTTGCCAATGATGCTGACCTGCGCCTCGGGCTGATTATGGTCCACCGCGGCAACTTCGTTGCTTAGCCCGATGATCCGGGCGAGCACAATGCGCTCGAGCATCCAGAAGACCGTCGCCGTCAGGAGGAGACCGGCGCCGATCAGCACCAGGGTGTACGTGTAGCTGGTCTGCCGTCCGAGTTGATGAATCTCACGGGGAAGATCGAGGGTCAGCAGCGCGCCGGGGCCGCCATAGAGATCGGGAACGTGGGTGATGCCGCGGATGCGCTGCTCATCAAGGGCCGTTACTGCAACGGGCTGCTCAGGAGTGATCGTCTCAGCCAGAGACCGCAGGTCGGCTGGCAGCGCCGGGTCATCGAAACGAGCGACATTGAGTGGCAGACGGGTCACTTCCCGGAGCCGTGCGAGTTCGTTGGCATCAAGCCATCGGCCCATCACCAGGGTGCCCGCCGGCGGCCCCTCACCCAGACTGGTCAGGATGGGGTGCGCGGCGATCAGCATCGGGCCATCGGCCAGCATCAGCAGCCCGCCTAACCGGGTGTCCACGCTCGCGTGTTGGAGCAAGAACGCATTGGCCCCATCGAAGCGCAGCAATTCCGAGGGTACCGGCGCTTCCGTCTCTTCGGCCAGATTGAAGGCGCGGGCGACGACCACCTCGCCCGCGCGGTTGACGAAGCCAACGTAGCTCAGGTGATTGTTGATGAAGGTGGCGTCCATCAGGTTGTTGTCAATGTACGTCTGGTCTGGCGCGCTGACAAAGGCGTAGCTATCGTCCCATATCGCGTAGTCACGGGTCACCCGCTCGAGGCTGGTCAGGCTGTCGGCGAGGGCATTGGCAGCCTGTTCGACCCGCTCGGTCACCGATTGCGCTTCAACCTGACGAAAGCCCTCTGCAAAGATCGTGTTGGCGAGGAGCAGGAGGGCAACCACCAGGGCGCCCAGGAGCACCACGAGAACCGCGAAGGTTCGCACGCGCAACGAAAGTGGATTGAAGGCGAGGTTCATAGAAGTTCTCGAACGGGAGGATCCCGGTAGGGCGAAGCCCTTCCAGAAACCCTCTTTCCCGACCATTGGTGTAAGGGAATTGCCGCATTCGCCACTAACTGGTGCATCCGCCAGGTTTTCGAACGGGAGGGTCTGGGAGGGCTTTGCCCTCCCAGGAACCCTCCTCTCAGCCCTTTGGTGTAACGGGACGTGCCCGATGCACCGCTAACGGATTGAATGTGGATGTTGACAGCTTATGGGTGGATTGACGTAGTTTCGAAAGCGTGTAAAAGTTGAGTCTTATCATTACAAGAACATTACAGTACCATTATCCAACGGAACTTCTCCCTGTAGGGGGGATTCGGAGGGGCGAGGCCCCTCCGAAAGCCCCGTTCCAATGCGGCGAAGCCGCGCCGCATTGGAACGGGGAAATCCTGCGGGGGCCGCATGCCCCGCCCCGTCCCGCGGAGACGAAGTTTCGTTGTGCTCCTGTGAGTATTTATAGGAGTACAACGAAAGAGAACCCCGAAAAACACCTGCCACATCATAACATGAGAAGTGTACCAGAACCTTCGAGAGGAGAAACCGGTAACTTTACTGTTTTCACGTGAGGCCGCATGCGCGGGGCGCAGAACGCCGCGATGCAAACCGGCCCCCGTAGGTAAGGCCGCAGCGCTCTGCGGCCCTACCCGCCTATGTTCACATTAGACTCCAGGCATCGTAAACGACGGTATGACAAATGGTTTCGGAGAGCGAAGCCGTCGCAGACTCTCTCATAGCGTAGCTTGTTTTCACATCAAAACTCCGGAGGTGATTCGAATGCGCGTAGCTCTGATCGGCGCCGGCGCCCTGGGCGGGGTGATCGGCTTTTATCTGTCGGCGGTGGCCGATGTGGTGCTGGTGGACCCCTGGGCCGAGCACGTGGCGGCCATGGCCGCCCACGGTCTGCGCTGCGAGCGCGACGGCGTCGAGGCGGCGCGCCCGGTGCGCGCCGTGAGCGACCCGGCGCTGGCCGGCCCGGTCGAGGCGGCCCTGGTGCTGGTCAAGTCGCGGCAGACGCCCTGGGCCGCCGAGGCGGCCCGGACGGCGCTCGTCGGCGCCGGGGTGGCCTACACGCTCCAGAACGGCCTGGGTAATCGCGAGATCCTGGCCGAAGCGTTGGGCGAGGAGCGCGTGGGCCAGGGGGTCACCTCGCTGGGGGGCACGCTGCTCGGCCCCGGGCGGGTGCGCCATGCCGGGCTGGGACCGACGCTCTTCGGCGCCGCCCCCAGCCGGGCGCTGGCCGCCGCGCTGGCCGACCTGTTTATTCGGGCCGGTCTGCCTGCGGAGGTGCAGGACGATGTCACAGGGCTGGTGTGGGGCAAACTGATCGTCAACGCGGGGATCAATGCGTTGACGGCGCTGCTGCGGGTGCCCAACGGCGCGCTGGCCGCGACGCCTGCTGCCCGCGAGCTGCTGGCAGCGGCGGCGCGCGAGGCCGCGGACGTGGCGGCGGCGCTGGGTGTGCAACTGCCATACGCTGACCCGGTGGAACATGTGCTCGACGTGGCCCGCGCCACGGGAGCCAATCGTTCCTCAACCCTGCAAGACGTGCTGCGCGGAGCGCCGACGGAGATTGGCGCCATCAACGGCGCCGTCGCCCGCGAAGGGGCGCGTGCAGGCGTGCCGACGCCGGTCAATTCCCTGCTCGCCAGCCTGATCGAGGCCCTGGAGGCGACCGCCGGGCAGCGGGTGGGGGAGGGGTAGGTGTGGAGGTGTGGAGGTGTGGAGGTGTGGAGGGGCACTTACTCTGCTCACATCTCTACATCTCTACACCGCTACACCTCCACACCTCCACACCCCCCTCACGCGGCCCGATCAACTCTGGTGAGGAAATCGCGGACGGCCTCTTCCAGGCTGATGGCGCCGGAGAGGATGCGCGGGTGGTAGGCGGGGATGAAATCGAAGAGATACGACTGCCCGGTGCGCAGTTCGCGCAGCATCAGGTGGGCGTAGGACCCCACCGCCTCGAGCATGCCGCTTTCGGCGAAGGCTCGTTCGGTAACGGTGACATCGTAGCGCACGCGCCTGATGTGGGCCTGCCAGCCCCGCGGCCCGCGGGTGAGCCGGGCGTAGGAGGCGCGGGTATCGCCATCGAAGGGCAGCCCTACCGAGCCAGTATTCACGACCAGGGTTGAGTCCACCTGGCGCACCAGCGGGGTGTGGGTATGCCCGGCGCAGAAGACCGTCGCCGAGGGATCGATCTGCGCGCGCACCTCATCGAGGGGCGCGCCGCGGTAGATGCCGTCACGGTCGTGGCGCACCGAGGCGTGGTAAATCACCAGGCGTTCACCGTCGAGGTCGAGGGCAAGGTGTTCGGGGAGAGCGGTGATCTGGGGGATCATATCAGCAACCTGGCCGTGGGTCCAGGCTGCCACGCGGCTCACTTCAAACTGCGGGCCGCTGGTGGGAAAGTCGGGGCGCTGGCGTTCCTGTTCATAGAGCAGCACGTAGCGTTCATGGTTGCCGCGGATCACGCGCCAGCCGCGCTCGTCGCGCATGCGCAGGACCTGTTCGAGGCATACACGCGACAGGGGGCCGCGGCCGACCATATCGCCGGCGACGATGACCAGATCGGGCGACCAGGACTCAACATCTTCGATGACGGCGTGCAGCGCTGCGGGGTTGGCGTGAATATCGGCGAGGACCGCGATGTTCATCGTTATGCAGCTACTTGATTGTCTTGGGGTACCCGGTTCACCTCGCGCAAGGTGGAGAGATCGCGAATGCGTTCGGTGAACAGGATGCCGTTGAGATGGTCAACTTCGTGCTGGATGGCCCAGCCGAGCAGGCCATCGGCGCGCCGCAGCCGCAGCCATTTACCGCTGAGGTCCTGAAACTCCACCGTCACCCAGGTCTGCCGGGGCACCTGGCCGTACCAGCCGGGCAGGCTCAGGCAGCCCTCCTCGCGCAGCACTTCTTCGCCGCTGCTCTTCACGATCTTCGGATTAATCAACACAAACTGCTCCGCCGGGGCGACCACGACGGTGGTTCCGTCCTCGCGCTCCTCGATCTCCGGCGGCAGTTCGACGATGCACAGGCGGATGGGCAGCCCGATCTGCGGCGCCGCCAACCCCACGCCGTTGTTGGCGTGCATGGTCTCGAACATGTCCGCCACGAGGCGCTTCAGGCCCGGATCGGGCAACTTCACCGGGCGGCAGTTTGTCTTGAGGATCTTCTTGTCCTCTTCATTATCAATGCGAAAAACGCGCCGTATGGCCATAGGTCATGCTTTCTTCTGGTGGAGGGCTGGTTTTGCTCCACGCTAAAGATTATACCATACGGTTGATGTATTCATCGGGGAAACCAGGTTTCCCCATGCCCCTGCCCGTTGGGGCGCGCGGCGCCCCGGCGCCGGTTGGAGGACGGGGAACCCGGGGTTCCCCGCGCCCCTGCCGGATAAGGCGCCGGTTGGAGGACGGGGAACCCGGGGTTCCCCGTGCCCCTGCCCGTTGGGACGCGCGGCGCCCCGGCGCCGGTTGGAGGACGGGGAACCCGGGGTTCCCCGCGCCCCTGCCCGATAAGGCGCAGGTTGGAGGACGGGGAAACGGCGTTTCTCTGCGCCCCCCAGTCACAACACATGCACCGGGTCAACATCCACGCTCCAGCCATAGAGCGGCTCCAGGGCGTCGAGGGCGGCATTGATGGCGCGTTCATCGGCGGGGGGCGCGGCGCGCAGGATGAGGTGCCAGCGCCAGCGCCCGCGGGCGCGCTGGATAAGGGCCGGCGCCGGCCCGATCAGGCTCCATCCCGCCAGTTCGCGCCGCTGGAGCAGGGCGCGCGCCCGGTCGGCCAGGCGTTCGGCTTCGCGCCGGGCGGCGCGGGGGTTCTCCGCGGCATGCACCAGGCGCACCAGCCGGCTGAAGGGCGGGTAGCCCGTCGCGCGGCAAAAGGCGATCTCCTGGGTGAAAAAGCGCCTGTAGTCGTGCTCCTGGGCGGCGAGCAGGGCGTAATGCTCGGGGTTGTAGGTCTGAATGAGCACCTGAGCGCCCTCGAAGCGCCTGCCGGCGCGCCCGGCCACCTGGGTGAGCAGTTGAAAGGCCCGTTCGCCGCTGCGAAAATCGGGCAGGTGGAGGCCGGTATCGGCGGCCACGACGCCAACGAGGGTGACCAGGGGCAGGTCAAGGCCCTTGGCGATCATCTGCGTGCCGACGATCACGTCGGCCTCGTGGCGCAACAGCGCGTCGAGCAGGCGCTCGTGGGCGCCCCTGGCGCTGGCGCTGTCGCGATCCCAGCGCAGTACCCGCGCGGAGGGAAAGAGCGCCCGCACCTCTTCGGCCACACGCTGGGTGCCGATGCCAAAGCTGCGCACACGCGCGCTCAGGCAATGTGGGCAGATCACCGGGAGGGCGGCGCGCGCGCCGCAGGCGTGGCAGACCAGCACGGTCGCCTGCTCGTCCCCGGTTTCGCCGGCGTAATGCACCGTCAGCGGGTTGGAGCAGGTAGCGCAGGTCGCCACATAGCCACAATCGCGGCACATAACGAAAGAGGCCGCGCCGCGACGGTTCAGGAAGAGCATGGCCTGCTCGCCCCGCGCCAGGGTGGCGGCGAGGGCCTGTTGCAAGGGGTGGCTGAAGATCGAGGCGTTGCCCTGCTGGAGTTCGTTACGCATGTCCACGATGCGCACCGGCGGCAGCGGCAGGGTCCGCGACCGGGGCAGGCCGTCGGCGCCGACGGCCCCGCCCACGCGCTCGGGGAGTTCCAGCAAGTGGTAGCGGCCCTCCCGCGCGGCGTGGTAGCTCTCCACTGCCGGGGTGGCGCTGCCCAGCAGGGTGACCGCGCCGCTCAGGGCCGCGAGTTGCAGCGCCGTGTCACGGGCGTGGTAACGGGGGCCGCCCTCGTGCTTGTAGCTCAGTTCGTGCTCCTCGTCAACGATCACCAGTCCCACGCGCTCCAGTGGCGCAAAGACCGCCGAGCGCGAGCCGATCGCCACGGTCGCCTCGCCGTGGCGCAGGCGGCGCCAGGCGTCGTACCGCTCGCCCAGGCCCAGGCCGCTGTGCAGCACGGCCAGTTGGCCCGGAAAGCGGGCGGCGAAGCGGCGCACCAGTTGCGCCGTCAGGGCGATCTCGGGCACCAGCACCAGGGCCTGGCGGCCGAGCCGTAAGGTGCGGGCGATCGCCCGCAGGTAGATCTCGGTCTTGCCGCTGCCGGTGATGCCGTGGAGGAGAAAGACCGGCGCGCCGGGGCTGGCTGGTTCCTCCTGGCGCGCGGACGCTTCCAGGGCCTCGACGATGGCCTCGTAGGCGGCGCGTTGCGCCGGGGTCAGCGGCGGCGGCTGGTCGGGCGGCACAGGGATGCGCAGCGGATCGCGTTGCACCTCGCGGGTTTCGAGGGTCACCAGGCCCCGCCGCTCCAGGGCGCGCAGCAAGGCGGCGTTGGCCCCGGTGGCGGCGTAGAGTTCCGCCAGGGGGTGGGCGCGGGGCGTAGGGTCCTGTCCTTCGGTGTGGCGAGCAGCCAGCCATTCCAGCACGGCACGCTGGCGCGGCGCGCGCCGCAGGGCCTCCAGCGTTTCGGGCAGCGTCGCCAGGGGCGCCTCCAGACGCACCAGCCGTTCGAGGCGGGGGCGTACCCTGGGGGGCGTTGTGGCGGCGCCGGCGACGATCAGGCCGCGCTCGGCCAGGGCGGCGTAGGCGCTGCGCAACTCGGCGTCGCTGCCGCGCAGCGCCCGGCGCAACGTCGCTTCGTCCAGTTCGCCGCGGGTGCGCAGGTAGTACAGGATCGCCCGCTCACGTTCGGGGAGCGACCGCAGTTCGACGTTCAGTCCGGCGGGAGTGGCGCGCCAGGTGGTTGTGCTCTTCTGGCCCGTGCCGGGGGGCAGCAGCAGGCTCAACACGGCATAGAGCGGCGCGCGGTAGGTTGTGGCCACCCACGCCGCCAGACGCAGCCCGGTCTCGGTGATCACCGCCTCGGGGTCGGCCAGGCCGATCAGGTCGCGCAGCCGCTCCGCGGGGGCGGCGGGCGCCGCCAGGCGCAGCACCACCCCCTGCGCCTGGCCGTGGCGCAGGGGCGCCCAGACCAGTTGCCCGGGGCGCACCAGGCCCTGAAGATGCGGCGGGACGCGGTAGGAGAGCACCGGCGGCGCTCCACCAGCGGCACTCAGGGCAACCTCGACGATGACTTCGGCTGGCATAACTCAGTGGATTGTGGTTGAGCCACGACGCCTGCGGATGCCAGAGAGGAACTGGCGAACTCCAAAACGGCTGCGCGTGTTGGCAACAGGCAGAGTATACCACCACCGGGCCGCGCCGGGATGTGGGAGGATGTGATCAACGGGGTTGTTGCAACGTCGTTGGGGCTCGCCCCAAACGCCGGGTTTAACGAAACATGACCGTACCGGGCGACTTCGCCGCCCCGATCCCCCCGCTGGAGGCGTTCGCATCAGCCCTGGTGTGATTACCATCCGCTCGATGGCGTCGCATCCACGCGGGGGTGTAGCGCCGGCCCGCGGGGGGGTAGCGCCGACCCACGGGGGGGTAGAGACGGCCCACGGGGGGGTAGAGACGGCCCGCCGGGCGGTAGAGACGGCCCGGCGGGCGGTAGAGACGGCCCGGCGGGCCGTCTCTACCGCCCGGCGCGGGACGAAAACGGCACGTCGTGCCGGCATGTTACAATCTGTTACGTGCCGGCTGCATTTCGCCGGCAAAGGCGCACCTATGCCCTACCACGAACCTGTCGTATTGGAGCGGCGCGAACTCGGCGCCCTGACCCTGGCCCGCTGGCATGCCCCGGAACTGGCGCGCGCCCTGCGCCCCGGGCAGGCCCTGCTCGCGCGCTGCGCGCCCCTCGATAGCGATGATCCGCTCCTGCGACGGACGTTGTTTCCCGCCAGCGCCGACCCGCACGCCGGGGTGGTCGAGGTACTGCTGACCCCCGACGAGCGCGGCCTGGCCTGGCTCGCGGCGCAGGCGCCAGGAGCGCGGCTCGATGTCTACGGTCCGGTGGGGAACGGATTCACCCTCGCCGAGCCGACGCGCAACCTGCTGCTGGCCGGGGCCGGTTCCGCCGTGCCGGGGCTGCTTCACCTCGCCCGTGTCGCGGTGGCGCGGGGCGTCGCGGTGGTGCTGCTGGTGGCCGCCGCCGGCGCCGAGGTGTTGCCGCCGCCCTTTTTGCTGCCCTCCGATGTCGAGTACCTGACGAGCGCGACCGGCGAGGCCGATCTGCCGGCGCTGTTCGCCGCAACTCAGCCGGGTGGTTCCGCGATAAGCGGAGGGCCCCTTGGCTGGGCCGATCAACTCTGCCTGGGGTTGGCGGCGCCCCTGTTGCCGCCCGTGGTCGCGATGGTGCGCGCGGGCACGTTGCGCTGGGAACGGGGTTTCGCTCAGGTCGCCCTGCCTGAGACAATGCCCTGCGGGGTGGGCACGTGCCAGGGTTGCCTGGTGGAGACCCGCGATGGCGCCCGCCTCAGATGCAAGGATGGGCCGGTCTTTGATCTGCGCGATCTGCGTTTCTAAATGGAGAAACCGGGTTTCCTCGTGCAGGGCAACTCGGAGGGTTGCCCCGCACGACAGGGCAGTTTCCCACCCTGCGGTCAGCGAACCTCGCCCTGGATCTCGCGGTAGCTCTTGAGGAACCAGCGGGTAATACTGCGGTAGCGATCCTCGCGCCCGATGAGCAAGTGGTGCAGGCTGCTCTCAGGGTCGTCGAGACCGGTGCCGTCAAGGGCCTCGACGGCGGCGAAGCGATAGAGGGGCTGGTAGAGGGTGATCCCCGGCGCCAGGCTGATCCAGCGCCGCTGGAAAGCGGCGTAGTCGGCGCTGCGGGCGGCGAGTTCGCTCTCGACGCGGGCGTTGGCGAGGAGATCGTCAATCTCGCGATCGGCCAGGCCGGCGTAGTTCAACCCGGTGTCGGCGCGACTGGAGTGCCAGAGGGCGAAGGGGTCGGGGTCGGGGCCGAGGCGCGTCCAGGTGTGCAGGGCCAGATCGAAGTCGTGGGCGCGCAGCCGGGCCTGCAACGCTGGTCCATCGAGTTCGACCACACTGATGCGTAGCCCCAGATCGCCCCACTGGCGGGCGATCTCCTCGGCGACGGCGCGGCGCCTGGGTTCGTTGTCCACCAGCAGTTCCAGGGCCAGCGGGCGACCGTCGCGCTCGAGCGTACCGTCGGCGCCGCGGTCGAAGCCTGACTCGCTGAGCATGCGCTCGGCAGCAGCGGGGTCGGGCGCATACCAGCGCGCTTCGGGGTCATAGGCCCACCAGCCGGGAAGGATGGGCGTATCGAGGGGCGTGGCCGTGCCGTTCAGGGCGCGCTCGATCAACGCGTCCTTGTTCAGGCCGTGGGCCAGGGCGCGGCGCAGGTTGAGATTGTTGAGGGGCGAGCGTCGCAGATTAAAACTCAGCGTGGTGTACTCATCGAGGGGCACAACTGCGCCGCGAACACCGGCGGGCAGATCGTCAATCGCGGCGGTTCCGGTGAGGCGAGCGCCAGAAGCCGTCACGTCGCCGCGGGTGAGGGCAGCGAAGGCGGCCTCTGGCGAGGCGATGAAGCGCAACTCGAGGCGCTCGATGTAGGGCCGGCCGCCGAAGTAGCCCTCATTGGCCGCGAGCACGGCGCGGTCCTCGCGCAGTTCGAGCAGGCGGTAGGGGCCGGTGCCCACCAGATGTTCGGCGATTGAACCACTGGTCCAGGCTTCGGGCGGATTGCCGGCAAACACGTGGGCGGGCAGGATGGGCACGCGGGCCATACTGAGGAACGGCGCAAACGGCGCGGTCAGGGTCACGCGAACAGTGTAAGCGTCCAGCCGGTCCACCAGCACATCCTGCCAGACGGCGGCGAGGGCCGGTTCGCCGGGCTGATCGGCCACCTGGAGCGCCCGCAGGGTGAACACCACGGCGTCGGCGGTGAAGGGCCGGCCATCGTGCCAGGTGACATTGCGCCGCAGGTTGAACTGGTACACCGTGCCGCTGGCGTCGAGCTCATACGACGCGGCCAGGGCCGGTTCGATCAGCCCGTCGGCGCCGATACGCACCAGACCATCGAAGATCAGCGCGATCAGGTCGCGGCCCACCGGATCGGCGAGCGGATCGTTGAGCAGGGGGATGGGGCGTTCGGGAGCGCCAACCACGGCCTCGATGCAGGAACCGCCGACCAGGGGCGTTGCCACCGAGGCGTTGCGCAGGGCGACCGCGCCGAGCAAACTGGCGATCAGCATGATGCTCAGCGCGGCAATGACGATTTGCCAGCGAATGCGACGGGCCATGGGCTTGCGTGCCCCTCACAGATGGCAGGTTCCGGGAAGGCCAGGCCCTCACGGTAATCCTCGTTCTTCGCTCGGTCAGAGGAGGCCGGAGAAACCAGATTTCCCCGCGACCTTGTCAGAGGGGAGGGTCCGGGAGGGCTGCGCCCTCCCGGAGTGTCATCGGATACCCCTGGGCATTCGGATAGGCTCTTAACCAAAAATCGGCAGACTGGCGATCAGCGAGAGCAACAAAAACGACACGCCCAGGACCAGGGTGGCCTGGTACAGGGTCTTCTCCAGGCCGCGGCGGGTGCGATAGATCGAACTGGTGTCACGGTTGGCCATCCCCGGACTGCGGGCCTGCAACACGACCAGGGCGATCAGCACCGCGCTAATAACGATGATGGCGATGTACAGGGCGATTTCCACGAGATCTTTCCTCTCTGAGATGCAAAAAGCCTGCGGCAGGGAGGGTGTGGCAGGGCGAAGCCCTCCCAGGAACACCTCATTTGTGATAGGTGCGCGGCGCAGCCGCAGGGTAGCATTGTACCATGCCACACCGTATCGCCGGGGTGCGACGAAACGTTCTGCACGTGCCGCGGCCCACCGGCCCGCCGGGCGCCTGATGACGATTAAGAATATACACCGGTTTTTGCCCTGGCTCTACGAGGTTCGGAGGGGTTGGACCCCTCCGAACGTTCCCCTTCCTGATGCGACGCGGCTTCGCCGCGCCGCACCAGGAAGGGAAGATCTTCGGCGGCCCGCGGCCCCCGCAATTCCCGCCAGTGGCAAAAAGCTATAGCCCGGCGGCTGATGATCATTAAGAAACAAATCCGGTATAGCCCGCGCAGGCGGGCTTCGCATCGGAAGCCCGCAGCTTCAGCCGCCGGGCTACCGGGCGAATACCGGTGTATATTCTGAATCTTCATGAGCCGCGGGCTATGCCGGGTTTTATTCTTAATCTACATCTATTCGCCCGCCCTTGCCCCCAGCACCACATTATCAATCAGCCGCACACTGCCGAGACGCACCGCCAGCGACACCAGCGCGCCCCGCTCGCCGACGCGCTCAAGCTCGCGCAGGGTGATCGGATCGGCCACGCTGACATACTCGGGGCGCAGTAACGGCTCGGCGTCGAGCACCGCGATCACTGCCTGGCGCAGGGCCTCCGCGTTGCGTTCGCCCGCCAGGTAGCGCCGCTCGGCGGCCTGCAACCCCCGGTAGATCGCCGGGGCCGCCCGCCGCTCCTCCGGCGTCAGGTAGGTGTTCCGGCTGCTCATCGCCAGACCGTCGGCCTCGCGCACCGTCGGCAGCACCACGATCTGTGTGGGGATGTTCAGATCGCGCGCCATCTGGCGCACCACCACCGTTTGCTGGGCGTCTTTCTGGCCAAAGTAGGCCCGCGTCGGCTGTACGATGTTGAACAACTTACACACCACTGTCGCCACGCCCCGAAAATGTCCCGGCCGCGCGGCGCCCTCCAGCACTTCGTCAGCGGCGGGCACCACTACGTAGGTGCCGTACCCTTCGGGGTACATCTCTTCCCGCGCGGGGGCAAAGACCAGATCAACCG
>JAOACN010000588.1 GCA_026417815.1 Chloroflexaceae bacterium
ATCCCAACCATCCCCTCTGGGGGAGGGCCGTCACCGCCTTCTACGAACGGCTGCACCCCGGCGAGATTCTCTGGAACGTGTCCCTCGGCCTGGTGGGAACCGCCCTGGCGCTCTACGGCCTGACGCTCAGCGGGCGCGCCCACTGGCGCTGGCTGGCGCTGGGCATCTTCGCGGCGGCCATGGCCCTGGGCGCGGAGATCTTCGTGTTCGGGCGCAACACCGGTCTGCCCGGCCCCTACGCCCTGATCCGCGACCTGCCCGGGGTGCGCTCCAGCCACCGGCCCAACCATTTTGCGCTCATCAGCCTCCTCACCACGGCCCTCTTCGCCGCCACGGGCGCCCGCCCCCTGCTCGCCCGCGCGGGCCGAGGCGCGCCGCTGCTGGCCGCGGCGCTGCTGGCGGGCATTATCGCCATTGACGGCACGGCCGGGGCCGCGCCGCTCTTCCAGCGCCCCATGCCCCGCGCCTACCTGGGTATGCCCGCCCCCGACGGCGCCCTGCTGCCCGTCCCCCTGCACCTGAACTTCTCCAACAGCGAGCACCTCTGGTACCAGACCCGACACCACTGGCCGATCATCGGCGGCTTCATCGGGCGCGAGCCGCCCTATCCCCTGGGCCGCTACGCTCCAGGGATCAAGGAACTGCGCTTCGGTCGGGTCGAGCGCGACGACATCCTTCGCCCCGGCTGGCCGGATCTGGCCCGCGAGACCCTTGCGGCCTACGCCATACGTTATGTCGTGTTCCACCACGACTCGATGGGTTCGTCGCTGCCGTCTATGCGCGACCTGGTCGCCGAGATGGGCCTGGGCGAGAGCTACCGCGACGAACTGGTGACCTTCTACCCTGTGCCCGCGCCGGAGCGACCGCGCCCCCTGGCCTACCTCGGCCCCGGCTGGGGCGACCTGGAGCAGGACGCCACGGGCACGCGGTGGCGCTGGATGGGCGACGCGGCGCAGGTCTTCCTGCTCAACCCGACCGGCGCCCCGCGTCCCGCGCGCCTGACCCTCGACCTCGAAGCCTTCGAGCGCCCCCGCGCGCTCAGCGCCCGCCTGGGCGATGCCGCACCCTTTACCCTGACCATCAGCCGGGCGCGCATGCGCCGCACCTTGCACCTCATGCTGCCCCCTGGCGAGACTGTGCTATACTTAAGCGCCCCCGCCGACGCGCCGCCGGGCCAGCCCTCCCGGCGGCTGAGCCTGGCGTTTATGGGGATCATTATTGAATAAACGTTGAATGGCCTACTCTACCTGGTCACGTTGCTGCTGGCGAGGGTTGCGGGGGCCGCAGGCCCCCGAAGATCTCCCCTTCCTGGTGCGGCGCGGCTTCACCGCGCCGCACCAGGAAGAGGAAAGCCTGGAGGGTGCAACCCCTCCGAACCTCCTCGCAGCGGAAGCCGCGGCAAGTGACAACGTAGAGCCAATATAATCATTGAGAAATAAATCCGGTATAGCCCGCACAGGCGGGCTTCGCAACCGTAGCCCGCGGCTTCAGCCGCCGGGCTATAGGACGAATACTTCATCATAAAAGGGCGCGGGGAGGCGTAGCCTCCCCGCAACCCCTGTTCCGCCCGCGGCAATGGCAACGACCACCATCCAATCTACCCGGCACGAGCGCGAAGGCCGGCCGGTGCGCCTCGGCAAGTGGCGCGCGGTCGCCTATGAGGTGGCCCTGAACGGCTGGCGCATTCTCCGTGAAACGGTCAACGACTTCAGCCTCTGGCGCATCATCGAGTACCCCTGGGCCACCCGCGCCCTCGACCTGCGCCGTGGCGACCTGGTGCTCGACATCGGCTCGGGCACTTCGTCGTACCCGCATATGCTCGCCAGAGAGGGCGTCAACGTGATCGTGCTGGAGCTGGACCCCGAACGGGTGCGCTGGCAACTCCGCAAGCGGCGCGCCACCGCCCGCCCCGGCGACGGCCAGTTCTTCCCCCTGGTGGCCAGCGCCACGGCCATGCCTTTTCGCGCGGGCAGTCTCGCGCGCATCGCCGCCATCTCCTCGCTCGAGCACATCCCCGACGACGCGGCGGTTGGCCGCGAAATCGGGCGCATCCTGGCCCCCGGCGGCGTCGCCGCCCTGACCCTGCCCTTTACCAGCGGCGAGCGCGCCAGCTTCTTCCAGGGCATTCGGCGGTTCGTGCCGGTCGGGCGGAACGCCTTCGTGCAGGAGGGCAAACCTGGTTCGTTCTTCCGCTTCTACACCCTGGAGGACCTCGAGCGCACCTACGCCCGGCCCGCCGGTCTGCGGATGAGCCGGCTGGAGGGCTTCGGGCGCTCGATCCTCAACGGGCGCTACCACGAGACACGGCTCACGCGCTACTGGCGCCGCTTCGTGCTCAAGGATCTCGTGCTGGCCCTGGTCGTCCATCCTCTCGAGGAGCGTTTCGACCGCAGCGATCCGCTCTACGTCATGTTCACCCTGCACAAGCCGTGAACGCCGAGTCCCGTCAGGGTGTGAAAGCCGAGCAACGACGCCTGGCCGCCGCCTCCGCGCCTGTGTCCGCCCGACAGCGGGCGTCAACACCAGGTTTTTCCGCCAACTGGACTACGCTGGGCTTCCTTGCGCTGCTGCTGGTTGTCGCCGCTCTGGTGTCGCTCGGCCGCTCGCGCGCCCCGGCCCTCGCCCCGGTGACCGGCGGCGAAATCGCGCCCGGGCCGGTCTTCCTCGACGGCATCTACGGCCCCGAGCGCCACCCCGATGGTTCCCTCTACCGCTGGACGAGCGGCAACGCCCTGGTCCAGGTGCGGGGCGCCTTCTTCGCCGCGCCCGCATACCACGCCGAGGTGCGCCTGCGCGCCGATAACCCCGCGGGGCCGCAGCCGCTGACGTTCCTCATCGGCGGGCAACCCGTGGCCGATGTCACCCCTGAACCGCGCTTTCGCGTCTACCGGCTGCTGATCGGCCCCGGCGGCGAGGGCGCCGAGCTCTGGCTCGCCCTCCAGACGCCCACCTTCGTCGCCGCGGACAACCTGCGCTCCCTGGGCGTGATGCTGACCGATGTGCGGCTGCGCCCGCTCACCCGGCCCGACCTGGCGGGGGCGGCGCTCGCCGGCCTGGGACTGGCGGCGCTGGTGGGCATGCTGCGCGTCGCCCGGCTACCGCGGGGCGACGCGCTGGCACTCACCGGCGTGGCCGGCCTCGGGTTGGCGGCCCTGGCCGTCCTCAACCGGCCCGCGGCCCTGCCCCCGGCCTGGCTGGCGGCCCTCATGCTCACCGGCGTCTTCCTGGCCGCCCTGGCCGCGCGACCGCTCCCCGCGCGCCTCGGCCTGGCCGCCCTGATGCCGCTCGTCGCCCTGGCGGGCTTGATCTGGCCCTCCTGGCTTTCCGACGATGCCTTCATCTCCTTCCGCTACGCCCAGAACCTGGCCCTGGGCCACGGGCTGGTCTACAACGTCGGCGAGCGGGTCGAGGGCTACACCAATTTTCTGTGGACGGTCATAGCGGCAGGAGTCCTGCGCCTGGGGGGTGACCTGGTACTCTGGAGCCACGTCAGCGGCGTGCTCCTCGGGCTGCTGATCGTTGTAGGAACCTACCGGGTAGCCGAGCCGCTGATAGGCTCGCCCTGGGCGCTGGTGGCGGTCCTGATCACCGG
>JAOACN010000632.1 GCA_026417815.1 Chloroflexaceae bacterium
AGATGTGTATAAGAGACAGCTGTAATACTATCGGCTGCTCTCACATCAGCTACGCTAACGCTTCCTCGATCGCTTCCAGCACCTCCCCGCTCAGGGCAACCTCTGCCGCGCCGGCGTTGTCGTCAATCTGCTCGGTCCGCGTGGCCCCGATGATCACGCTGCTGACCTCGGATCCCCGCAGGGCCCAGGCAAGCGCCAGTTGCGCCCGAGAGATGCCCAGCCGCTCCGCAATCGGCTTCAGGCGGCGCACCCGCTCCGCGTTCGCTGCCGTCAGGTAGCGCTCCCGCGCCCACTCCTCGCGCCCAAAGCGGCTATCCGCCGGAACCCCCGCGTCGTACTTGCCGGTCAGCATCCCCATGGCCAGAGGTGACCAGACCACCAGGCCGATCCCCCGGGGGCGCGTTACCGGGGCGATCTCACGCTCCACCCGTTCGCGCCAGAGCATAGAATACTGGGGCTGTTCCGCCTTCGGCTTCGCCCAGCCGTAGCGCTCACAGATCGCATGCGCTTCGACGATCTCCGCGGCGCTCCACTCCGAGGTGCCCCAGTACAACACCTTGCCCATCCGCACCAGGTCGTGCATCGCCTGCGCCGTTTCTTCAATCGGGGTCTCGGGGTCGGGACGGTGACAAAAGTAGATGTCCACGTAGTCGGTGCCGAGCCGCCGCAGACTCTTATCTATGCTCTCGAAAATGTGCTTGCGCGACAGGCCCCGGTCGTTCACATCGTCGCTCATCGGCCAGAAGACCTTGGTAGCGATGACCAGCGTGTGGCGCGGGAATTGCCGCAGGACCGCGCCCATCTGCGCCTCGGCTTCGCCTTTGCCGTAGATGTCGGCCAGATCGAAGAAATTGATCCCTTGCTCGTAGGCCCGCTCGACGACCCGCCGCGCCACCTCTGGCGCGACCTTGCCCTCTCCGAAGTTGATCCAGCCTCCCAGCGCCACGACGCTCACCTGCATTCCCGCGTCGCCCAGCCTGCGGTACTTCATGATCGCTGCTCCCCGTGATGTGGTGAAACGACATTGCCGGCCCTTTGTGCCAATCGATACAAGTGCGGCTGCGCCGCAGAAAGACAGGACGAGAAGAGGGGGTTCCCGGGAGGACTCTGCCCTCCCAGCCCCTCCCGTGCGGGGTGGACGGCCGTAGCCAGGGTTTCCTGGTTCTGCCCTCCCAGCCCCTCCCGTGCGGGGTGGACGGCCCGCCAGGGTTTCCTGGCTCTGCCCTCCCAGCTCCTCCCGTTCAAGAACTTGCCGGATGCACCACGTAGACGCCTATGCTTTCCACTCGCCCAACCGGGGACGGTACCCGCCATGTCCGTCGGGTTCGAGGAGCACATAATTGTGGGTCGCCGTATAGTTCGCCTCGTCGGCGATCTCCGCCCAGGTATAGTTCCGCCCCTGCTCGTCTTTGAGGTGCAGGGTCCAGGTTCCACTGTTGAAGTAGTACCCCGTTCGTCCGTCGCTCAGGACAAGCGGATCGGCCAGGCCATCGAGCGGGCCGTGCGTATGTCCCATCACAACCGCACATATACGCGGATCCTCCTCCAGCACGGCCTGGGCCGCGTTGCGGAAGGCGTCACCGCCTCTCCCGCCAAGCACAACCTCGCCCCCGGTGGTGATGTCTGCCCCATCGAGGGTAAGTTGCGGCGCCGCGCCGCTCAGGGCCAGGGCAAGTTCGCCGGTCCCCGCTCCGCACACGGCGCACTCGAACTCCTCGCGAAATGCCGGCTCGGCGATCCGCATCGCAAGCACCTCCCGCAAATCGGGATCGGCCAGCGCGGCCACAATCGCCTCGGCGTCCGGCGTCACCCCTACTTCGGCCTCAACCCCGCCCAGGAGCGGCGGCAGACCGCTGGTGAGCAGGAAGCGCGCCACCAGGCCCAGCGCCGTGGCGGTGAAGATCGGGTCGTGCCGCAACCCCAGCTTTACCACCCGAAGAATTGGCTTCACATTATCAATAAACCAGCGTTCCCGCTCCAACTGGTTGTAGACTTTGTCCACGAACAGGGTGCCCCAGCAGCGCTTCAGCCGGCGCACTCCCATGCGGTCCACGCCGAAGGGGTGCTCCATACGCTCCCCAAAACGGTTGGCCCGGTCGTGCTCGTGCCCATGCTCGATGTAGACGCGCCCGCGCGGCCCTTCTCCCACGGTATAGGCGTAGCGCACCCGGCGCAGGTCGCCAGCCGCGCCGGGCGGGTAGATCGCATCGAATATCCGTGCCCAGACCCCTGGCCACAACAGGTCAACGTCATGGTTTCCCGCGATG
Source organism: Chloroflexaceae bacterium (assembly GCA_026417815.1). GTDB lineage: Bacteria > Chloroflexota > Chloroflexia > Chloroflexales > Chloroflexaceae > JACAEO01. The sequence goes on from JAOACN010000632.1 coordinate 2,268, forward strand.
ATGGTGATGGAGTTGCCCTCGACCATAAAACGCCGCAGGGCCGCGAACACCTCCGGGTGCCCCGAGGCGATCGCTGGCGCTTGCCCCAGGATCACATCGGTGCGGCGGAGGGACTCGGCCTCGGTGCTGCCCAGGTGATCCTCTGGCGAAGCCAGGCCGATCTCGGGCAACGTCTGGCAGTACTCCAGAAAATCGCCCGCTATCACCAGTTCCACCGGGCTGCCGGTCGTGCCGATCGTGTCCAGAAAGCGGGCAAAGTCAGCATCGGCGCTAAAATCCTCCAGCGGGTCAGGCTCACCGTTGGGCAGCCAGCCTGGCCCCAGGTGCAGATCGCTTACCACGTACACCAGACGCTCCATGGGCGGTGCTCCTTGCCGCAACTCCACAGGCTCCCGTTCCGCGGTATCATAGCATGCCGTGCATCTCCGGGCGCGCTCAACGGCCCGCACCACAATGTCTCTGCCCGATGGGAGGGTCTGGGAGAGCGAAGCCCTCCCAGGAAAATATCTTTGTTAACGGGCCTCCTGCGGTCGCAGACAGGCGCGGACAGAGGGGTGGGGAAACCCCATGAAGATTAAGCATTAAATCTGGTAAAGCCCGCGCATGCGGGCTTCGCATCGGTAGCCCGCGGCTTCAGCCGGCGGGCTATAGGGCGAATACCGGTTTTTATTCTTAATCTTCATCAGGGTTCCCCGCTCCCCCTGCCCAGGGGAAGGGTCTGGGAGGTGTCCGGGCCCCTGCCGGAAACCACCTTGCAGGGTCCCCGCAACCAATTGCCCAGGAGGAGGGTCTGGGAGGGCGCAGCCCTCCCAGGAAAATATCTCTTCAAACCAGTCTTGTGCGGTCTCACGAAGTTTGGAGATAGTCTCCTTAGAAAGGCATTCGCATCCGTGTCCACCCAGGAGTTTTTTGCCCGTGTGGGTCTGCACGGGGAACCGCTCGCCGATCCGCGCGCCAGCGTCGTTCACGGCGAGACGCGCTTCACCATCCTCACCCCGCGCCTGATCCGCATCGAGTGGGCGCCCAACGGCGCCTTCGATGACCGCGCGACCTATGCCTTTCCCAACCGCCGCGCCCCGGCGCCGCCCTTCCACCTCACGCTGTCCGGCGAGACGCTGACCCTCGACACCGGGGCGCTCCGCCTCCGGCGGGTCGGGCTGCGCGGGCCGCACGGCCCAGCCAATCTCAGCCTGGAACTGCCGGTCGCTGGCCGCCTTGCCCGCTGGACCCCCGGCACGCCCGATCCCCTCAACCTCCGCGGCGCCCGGCGCACCCTCGATGGCTGTCACGGGCAGGCGGCGATTGAGCCGGGGTTGCTCTCCCGCTCCGGGTGGGCGCTGCACGATGATAGCGCCGCCGTGCGTTTCGATCCCCGGACCGGCTGGGTGCAACCCCGCCCCGATCCTCCCCGCCAGGACTGGTACTTCTTCGGCTACGGCCATGACTTTCGAGGCGCCCTGGCCGAGTACGCCCGCTTCGGTGGACCCGTGCCCCTCGTTCCCCGCTGGGCTTTGGGGGCCTGGTGGTCACGCTATTACGCCTACAGCGAGCCCGAGTTGCGCGATCTGGTGGCCGCCTTTGCCGCCCACGATTTCCCCCTTGACGTGCTGGTAATTGATATGGACTGGCACACGCCGCACGGCTGGACAGGGTACACCTGGAACAGCGACCTGTTTCCCGATCCCCCGGCCTTTCTCGCCTGGCTCCACGAGCAGGGGCTGCGCGTGACCCTCAATCTGCATCCCGCCGATGGGGTGCGGCCCCACGAGGCCGTCTATCCCGCCTTCGCCGCGGCGCTGGAGGTCGATCCTGGCCAGGCCGTGCCCTTTCGCATCGGTGACGCGCGCTTCGCCCGCAACTACTTCCACCTCCTGCACCATCCCCTCGAAGATCAGGGCGTGGATTTCTGGTGGATGGATTGGCAGCAAGGACGCGGATGCGAGGTTCCCGGACTCGACCCCTTGCCCTGGCTCAATCATCTCCATTTCAGCGATATGCGACGCCGCGTGGACCGGCGGCCCATCCTCCTGTCACGCTGGGGCGGACTGGGCAACCATCGCTACCCGGTTGGCTTTTCCGGCGATACCTATGCGACCTGGGAGGCCCTGCGCTTCCAGCCGTACTTTACCGCCAGCGCCGCCAATGTGCTCTATGGCTGGTGGAGCCACGACATCGGCGGCCACTTCGACGCCGCCGAGCCGGAACTCTACACTCGCTGGGTGCAGTTCGGGGCCTTCAGCCCGATCCTGCGTCTCCATTCCACCAACGATCCCGCTGCCGAACGCCGCCCCTGGGCCTTTCCGCCCGCCGCGCGCGAGGCCGCCCGCGCCGCCTTCCAGGCGCGCTATGCCCTGCTGCCCTACCTCTACACCCTGGCGCGGATCCACACCGACACCGGCCTGGCCCCGTGCCGGCCCCTCTACTACGAGTGGCCCGAAGCTGAGGCCGCCTACGTCGCCCGCGACCAGTTCGCCCTCGGCGACCAGATGATAGTCGCCCCCATTGTCCATCCCTCCGACCCCTGTCTCTTATACACATCTCCGAGCCCACGAGACC
>JAOACN010000673.1 GCA_026417815.1 Chloroflexaceae bacterium
GAGCGTAGCCGCCTGCACCCCGCCGTGGGCGACGGACATTGCTCAAGCCTCGCGCACCCGCGAGACCCGCCGCACCCGCGCCAGGTTCGTATGAAAGGTGCTTTGCCCGGCCAGGTCAGCCAGGTCGTCGGGCGTGGTCCAGTTGATGTTGCGGCCGTCGGGCGAGAGGCTGCCCCAGTGGCCCTTGGGGGCCACCGCAACGCCGGGCGGCACGTCGTCGGTGACGACGGCGCGCAGGCGACACCAGCCACGTTCGTTTTCGACCACCACCTCATCGCCGCTGGCAATGCCGCGGGCGGCGGCATCGGCGGGGTTGATCTCGATGAACGGCGCGCCTTCCTTTGCCCGCAGGTCGGGCTGGTTGGCCATGCTCGACGAGACGAAGTGGTGCGACGCGCCCGACAGGACGATCAGGCGTTCGTCGTCGGGGCGCGCCGCCCGCTCGCGCAGGGCCGGCGGCTCGACATAGTCGGGCAGCGGGTCGAGGCCCCGGGCGGCCATGGCCGCGCTGTACAGCTCCACCTTGCCCGACGGGGTGGGAAAGACCCCGCTGGCAAACGGCACGTCGGCGCCCTCCAGGTTCAACCGCACCGTCCCCTCGGCCTGCAAGCGCTCCAGGGTGATCCCGGCCAGGAAGGGGTTTTTGGCGCGGGTCGCGTCGAGCACCCCGCGAATGGCTTCCTCGGCGCTCTCGTGCAGCCACGGCTCAGTGTAGCCCATCCCCGCGGCCAGGAGGCGCATCACGTCCCAGTTGCTCCGGGCCTCGCCGCGGGGCGCGATGGCGGGGTGGTTGTACTGCAAGTACCGATGCCCGTAAGCGGCGTGGAGGTCGGTGTGCTCGAGTTGCGTGGTCGCCGGCAGCACCAGGTCGGCGTAGCGGGCCGTGTCGGTGAGGAACTGCTCGTGGACCACCGTGAAGAGGTCCTCCCGCAGGAGCCCCTGGACGATCAGGCCGGCATTGGGCGAGGAGGTCACCGGGTTGGCCCCGTAGACGTAGAGGGCCATGATCGGCGGGTCGCGCACCTCGCCGGTAAGGGCGGCGCCGAGGCGGTTCATGTTCACGATGCGCGGGGTGGGCGGGCAGTCCCGGCGATGCCCCAGGGCCTCGCCGTCCCAGGCCGCGTAGCCGCCGGTGGAGAAGGCCAGGCCGCCGCCCCGCGCGCCGTACTGCCCCACCACGGCGGGCAGGCAACACAGGGCGCGGAAGGTCTGCCCGCCGTTCTGGTGCCGCTGCACCCCGTCGGCCGTCTTGAGCAGGGCGGGCTTTGTCGTGGCATACCGGCGCGCCAGGGCCACGATGGTAGCGGCGGGGACGCCGGTCAACGCGCTGGTCCGCTCGGGGGGGTACTGCATGGCCCGCTCGCGCAGCGCCCGCCATCCCAGGCTGTGCGCCTCCAGCCAGGGTTCATCGTGCAGCCCTTCATTGAAGATTACCTGCATCAGGCCCAGAACCAGGGCCGCGTCGGTGGCCGGGCGCAACTGGATGTGCTCATCGGCCGAACGGGCCGTGAGGGTGCGCCGCGGATCGATCACGACTACGTAGGCGCCCTGTTTCTGCGCCTGGCGCAGAAAGGGCATCACGTGCGGCGCGGTGCTGGCCGGATTGTGCCCCCAGAGCAAGATCAGGCGGCTGTGGAGCAGATCGGCGTAATCCGGGCCGTGTCTGGCCCCCAGGGTAGCCATTACCGCGGCATGGGCCGCCGCGCTACAGATCGACCGTTCCAGGCCACTGGCGCCCATGCGGTTCCACAGGCGCTGGTTGCAGATGCCCATCTGCACCAGTCCCAGGGTGCCGCTGTAGGAGTAGGGCAGAATGGCCGCCGCGCCGTAGGTGGCGATAATCTCGCGCCAGCGAGTAGTGATGGTCGCGATGGCCTCGTCCCAACTGATGCGTTCCCAGCGCCCCGCGCCCTTCGGCCCCGTCCGGCGCAAAGGGTAGAGCAGCCGGTCAGGGCTGTAGACCCGCTCCAGGTAGGGCCGCACCTTGGCGCACAACCAGCCGCGGGTCACGGGGTGATCCGGGTCGGCGTAAAAGCGGAGCGCCTGACCATCCTCCACCTCGGTGATGGTGGCGCAGGTGTCAGGACAGTCGTGCGGGCAGCAGCCACGAATACGTATCATCAGGATGTCCTTTCCTTGTCCAGCAGCGCCCGTTTGCGCTCGAGGCCCCAGCGAAAGCCCTGGAGCCGGCCATTGCCGCCCACGGCGCGGTGGCACGGCACCAGCAGGGCCACCGGATTGGCCGCGCAGGCCCTGCCCACCGCCCTGGCCGCGCCCGGCCCGAGGCCCAGCGCGGCGGCGATCTGCCCGTAGCTGCGCGTCTCGCCGTAGGGAATGGCCCGCAACGCCTCCCAGACCCGGCGCTGGAAGGGCGTGCCGGGCAGATCCAGGGGCGCGTCGGGGCACGGCCCGCGACCCGCGAGGTAGTCGGTCAACTCCGTGGCGATAGCGGCGAGCCCGGCATCATCGCGACGGAGCTGCGCCTCGGGATAGGCGCGGCGCAATTCCGTCTCCAGCGCCGCAACGTCCTCCCCAAAGGCGACCCGGCAGAGCCCCCGCTCGGTTGCGGCAACCAGCAGCCAGCCCAGGGGGCTGTTGATGATGGTGTAGTGGATGTCCACCGTAAGGCGCCTCACTCCCTCCGACGTTGCGGCAGGGGTACGGGGAAACCAGGTTCCCCCGTACCCCTCCGGGCCCTGTCTCTTATACACATCTCCGAGCCCACGAGACC
>JAOACN010000682.1 GCA_026417815.1 Chloroflexaceae bacterium
CTACCGCTACCGCCGCGCCGTAACGTGAATTGACCAGGAAAGGATCATGGCCATGCTTCGCATCGTGTGGTTGGCGCTGGCAGGGGTGGCGCTTGTGCTGCTCGTCGTCCTCGGGGTCGGACCGACGCGGGCCGTGCCGACGCCGGTCCCCGCGGCGGTTGGCCCCGGTGAGGTGTACCTGGCGCTGGGCGACTCGCTGGCTACCGGCGATGAGGCCCCGGCCAATACCGCCGCGGAGGGAAACCTGCCGGGTTATCCGGTACACCTGGATCTACTGCTCGATTACACGCGACCGATTTCGCTCACCCTGCTGGCCCGTAGCGGCGAGAGCACCACGAGCATGCGCGCGCCGGGAGGACAACTGGAGCAGGCAGTGGCGTTCATCGGCGCGCAACGGGCCGCGGGCCGGGTGGTCAGCCCGGTGACGCTGAGCATCGGCGGCAACGATCTGGTCAACACCTTCCTGGGGCGCGAGGACCCACAGCGCACCATCACCGACCCCCTGCCGCTCGTGCGCGATAATCTGGCGCAGATCCTCGACACGCTGCTGGTCGCGCTCACTGAGAATGGCCGCCGCACGGGCGATCTGATCGTAATGAACTACTACAATCCCTACCCCGGCCTGACCATTCGGACGACGCCGCCCTTTGTGTTTTTGCCCCCCGACCAGGAGCCGATAGTGACCGATGTGGAGGTGCCGCGCTTCAATCAGATTGTTGCCGAGGTGGCCGCGGCCCGCGATGTTCCGGTGGTTGATGCGTTCACGCGCTTTCGCGGGCGCGAGCCGGCCTTTCTCTTTGTGCGTTTTCCCTACGATTTCAGCGATACGGCCAATCTGGCGCGCAACTTCGATTACCATCCGCGGGCCGCCGGGCACTGGAACCTGGCCTATGGCTTCCTTGAGGCGGCTGGCTACGGGCCGGCGCCACGGGCGTTTCTGCCCCTGGCGGAACGCTAGTACGGCAGCGATGGCGCCTCCGCGGGGTGTTGACGGCGCCTGAGGTGAGCATGCCACCCCCTGGCGAGCCTGATGCTCGAGGCATGTCTGGACGGGCTTGTCGGAGCGATGGATCCACGGGCGCCCACGCTCACACGCGGGCGAGGAGAGGCGCCCACAGGAGAGGCTCGGAGGGGCGCAGGCCCATGCAAGGAAGGCCGAAGCACTGGCTGCGCCAGTGCTTCGGCCTTATATGGAAGTGGCGTGAGGAACTCGGAGTTCCCCACGCCCCTCTTCCTTACTCGACGGTGTACTCGCCCTCGACGACGCCGTCATCGCGCCGGCCAGCGCCGGGGCCTTTCTGCCCGGAAGTCGCGCCATCGCCGTAGACGCTCTGCGAGACGCGGTACATCGCCTGCTGCAGTTCGTTCATCAGGCTCTGGATGCGCTCCTTGTTCTCCTGGGCGATCACATCACGCAGGTCCTTGATCAGGCCCTCGATGCGCCCGCGCTCGACGCTGTCCACCTTGTCGCCGAGTTCGCCCAGGGTCTTCTCACTCTGGTAGGCCAGGCTATCGGCCTGGTTCTTGAGTTCGACCAGCTCGCGCCGCGCCCGGTCCTCGGCGGCGTGGACCTGCGCCTCGCGCACCATGCGCTCCACCTCCTCTTTGCTGAGGTTGGTGCTGGCAGTAATGGTGATGCGCTGCTCCTTGCCGGTGGCCTTGTCGCGCGCGCTCACGTTGAGGATGCCGTTGGCGTCAATGTCGAACGTCACCTCAATCTGCGGCACGCCGCGGGGCGCCGGCGGAATGCCCTCCAGGCGGAAGCGGCCCAGGGTCATGTTGTCGGCGGCCATCTCGCGCTCACCCTGCAGGATGTGGATGTCCACCGCGGTCTGCCCATCGGCGGCGGTCGAGAAGATCTCGGTCTTCTGGGTGGGGATGGTGGTGTTGCGCTCGATCAGCCGGGTCATCACGCCGCCGAGGGTTTCGACGCCCAGGGACAGCGGGGTCACGTCGAGCAGCACCACGCCCTTCACGTCGCCGCCGAGCACGCCGGCCTGGATGGCCGCGCCAATCGCCACCACCTCGTCGGGGTTGACCGACTTGTTCGGCTCCTTGCCGATCATCTTGCGCACCAGTTCCTGGACCACGGGCATGCGCGTCGAGCCGCCAACCAGCACCACTTCGTCAATCTGGCTGGCCTGGAGACCGGCATCCTTGAGGGCCTGGGTCACCGGGCCGCGCAGGCGCTCGGTCAGGTGATTGGTCAGTTGCTCGAACTTCGCCCGGCTCAGGCGCATCTGCAGGTGCTTCGGCCCGCTGGCGTCGGCGGTGATGAAGGGCAGGTTGATCTCCGTCTCGGTCAGGCTCGACAGCTCCATCTTGGCCTTCTCGGCGGCCTCCTTGAGCCGCTGGAGGGCCTGGCGATCCTTGCTCAGGTCAATCCCCTGATCCTTGCGGAACTCGTCGATGATCCAGTTCACCACCGCGGCGTCGTAGTCATCACCACCCAGGTGCGTGTCGCCGCTGGTCGCTTTGACCTCCACCACGCCATCGCCCACCTCGAGGATGGACACGTCGAAGGTGCCGCCGCCGAGGTCGAAGACAAGAATGGTCTCATTGGCCTTCTTGTCGAGGCCGTAGGCCAGGGCGGCCGCGGTCGGCTCGTTGATGATGCGCAGCACCTCCAGCCCGGCGATCTTGCCGGCGTCCTTGGTGGCCTGGCGCTGGCTGTCGTTGAAGTAGGCCGGCACGGTAATGACCGCCTGGGTCACTGGCTCGCCCAGATAGGCTTCGGCGTCGGTCTTGAGCTTCTGCAGGACCATGGCCGAGATTTCTTGCGGCGCGTACTCCTTGCCCGTCTGCGGCACGTAGATACGCACATCACCCCGGGGTCCCTTGGCAATCTTGAAGGGCAGCATCTTCCGCTCGGTCTCGGTCTCATCGAAATCGCGACCGATGAGGCGCTTGACCGAGAAGATCGTATTGTCGGGGTTGATGGTGGCCTGGCGCTTGGCCGTCAGACCTACGAGGCGCTCACCGTTCTTGGCGAAGGCGACCATCGAGGGAGTGGTGCGGTTACCCTCAGCGTTAGGGATCACGACCGCGTCGCCGCCCTCCATTACCGCGACAACCGAGTTCGTGGTGCCCAGGTCAATACCAACAATCTTTCCCATATTCTCACTTCCTCCTCTTTGAGACGTGGAAGGTTCCACATACTTGGACTGAGGGTAGTGTAACGGGTTTTTACTTGCTGCACACTAGCGTCGCGTTAGAAGATTGTTGGAATCGCGCCGCCAGCGCGGATCTCGGCGGCCGCGCGATAGCCGCTCTCGATGGCGCCGTGAACGGTGGCGAGATGGCCGTTGGTGACGGTAGCTTCCCCGGCGAAGTAGAGCGTTTCGGCGAGGGGGGCAGCCAGGATGGCCCGGGCGTTGCCCATGCCCACCGGGCTGTAGGTGTAGGCCCCGAGGCTCCAGGGATCGCGCGACCAGTCGGCGAGGCGCCCCCCCAGGCAGGCGGCGCGCGCATCGGCGCCGAAGAGGGCGGTCAATTCGGCCAGGCCCGTAGCGATGGCGCCGGCTTCGCCACGGGCGGCCAGGCTGAGGGCCGCCGGGCCGCCGACGTAGCCCATCAGGGTAGGCGTGGTTGTCCCGGGCACGGGCCACCAGGTGGCCACCTGTCCATCGGTGCTGAGCACGGTGAACTCGGGCCAGAGTTGGCGATCAAACCAGAGGATCAGTTTGGTCACGTGCCCGACGCCGATAGCATGAAGCGCGGCCAGGCGCTCGGCGGGCAACGGCGGGTCGAAGGCCGGGCGCCCGGCGCGAAGCACCCCCGCAGGTACGGTGATCAGCGCGCGGCGGGCCCGCAGCGCCTCCCCGCGGGCCAGATGCGCGACCACGGCCCCGGGCCGCCACACCAGGCGCGCGACGGGCGCGCCGAGACGGATGGGCAGGCCGGCGGCCAGGTGGGTGGTGAGGCGATCGTAGCCATCGAGGAGGTGGAAGTTGCCAGAACCATTCTGGCTATCGGCGCGCTCGCGAGAGATAGCCGCGGCGCTAAGCCGGGCCGGATCGGCGGCTTCGAGGTTGGTTAGCCAGCGCAGGGCAAATCCAAGGGCCGGTTCGCCAGGCGCGGCGTGGCGGGCGAGCAGTTCGGCCACGCTGATCTCGGGTCCGTCGTAGGTGGTGGCAAGCTCATACAGGGCGTAGGTGCGGGCGATAGCCGGATCGTCGGGCGGCAGCAGGCGCCCGCCGCGGGCAAAGCGGCGACTGGTTCCCCAGGGTCGGGTGCGCAGGCCAGCGGCCCGGATCTCCTGCCAGGTGCAGGCGCGATCACCGTGGACAAACTCGGCCCCCAGTTCGGCAGGGCCGTGGGTACGGTCAGTGGCAATGCGCCCGCCGACGCGCTCGCGGGCCTCCAGCACGCAGATGCGTTGACCGGCGGCCTGGAGTTCGCGGGCGGCGGCCAGGCCAGCGACGCCCGCGCCGATGATGAGGGTGTCGTACATCATTGCCTGGCGATTATGTTTCAGGAATAGCTATTCCCTTACCGTTGGAGGGGGTGAGGAGGCGACGCCTCCCTGCAACCCCCGTTGCACCCGCGGCGGGCGCGCCTGGTGGAAACGCGGACGTATCCGCCGCCGCAGGCGTAACCAACGGATCGCGGAGGGCCGCGCCCTCCGCACCTCTACCGAACGGAAACCTGATGCTACAACGAGACCTGGTCTCCGCGGGGGTTGCGGGGGCCAAAGGCCCGCGCAGGATTCGGGGAAGCCTCGTTGTAGTGCCAACAGGCCGCGCAGAGAAACCCTCTTGAGCGCCGCGCGGCTTCACCGTGCAACGACGGCATGAAAGCGGGTTTACCCGGGAGGGCTTCGCCCTCCCGGACCCTCCCATCAATCGCCCGTCCTCATGTCAGGCCCCATCGGCGCGCGCGGACGGTGGCCGGGGCTCAGGTTCCCCGGAGGCAGGTTGCAGGCCGGCGCGGGCAATGATGGCGCGACCCGCGGGCCCGGTGAGAAAATCGAACAACGATTGGGTGGGGCCGGGGCCGCCGCGCTCGCGAACGCGAACCAGAAACCAGTTCACCGTGAGGGGCCCACTGGCGAGATCGACGTGGCCCACGCCCTCGCCGCGGGCCGGCGCGCAGCTTCGGGGCAAGAAAGCCAGCCCGAGACCGGCGCGCACACCCTGCAACTGGGCGGTGGCGCTGTCGGTTTCCAGGCATGGACGCAGATCGGCCAGGTTGACGCCGCGGCGCCGGAGCAGATCCTCGATCGCCCGGCGCAGGGCCGTGCCGCTCCGGGGCAGGATCAGGGGATGCTCACATACCGCAGCGGGAGGAAGTTGCTCCTGTTTGAGCACCGGATGGCCCGCCGGGGCAGCGAGGATCAGCGGCTCGGTGGCAAGGAGGGTCAACTCGAGGCCGCGGCGGCGTTGCGGCTCCTGGAGGAGCGCCAGGTTCAGGCTGCGGTCGGCGAGGCCATCGAGCAAGGCTTCGGTTGAGGCGATCTCCAGTTCCAGGCCGACGCCAGGAAAGTGTTCGTGAAACCCGGCCAGGAGGCGCGGGAGCAGCCGTTCGCCGCCCCCCGGCGTACAACCGAGCACCACGCGCCCGGCCACCTGCCCTTTGAGCGCCATCAGCGTCTCTTCGGCCCGTTCGGCGAGACGCACCAGCTCGCGGGCGCTGGCCAGCAACTCCTCGCCGGCATGGGTGAGCACCATCCGCTGGCCCACCCGCCGGAAGAGGCGGATGTCGCCCAGTTGCTCCTCCAGGGCGCGGATCTGCTGGCTCACCGCCGGCTGGGTCATATGCAGGGCCGCGGCGGCGGCAGAGTAATTGCCCGTGTCAACCACGGCCAGGAAGGTGCGGAGATGGAAGGTGTTGAGCATGGCAACATATTCATCCGGCAGGCGCCGGAGCAGGCGGGTCCGGGAGGGCTGCACCCTCCCGGAGACCCTCTTGCTCCCTCCCCGGAGCAGCCTGGCATCAGTCGCGCCGTCACAATCCGGCGCGCCGCAGGCGGGCCACCAGTTCGCTGAGCAACAGCGCCGTGGCGCCCCAGACCTTGTGGCCCTCGAGGGCGAAGTAGGGCACACGCATCCGTAAACCACGCCGTTCCCAGACCTCTTCCTGGACGGTGGCCGGGTCCAGCAGGACGCGCAGCGGCACGCTGAAGGCCGCCTCGACCTCATCGGGGTCGGGGCGCAGGTCAGGTTCGCCGATGCTCAGACCAACCACGGGAGTAAGCCGGTTGTTGCTGGGTGGAATATAGAAGGCCGTGAGCGTGCCGAGCACCTCGACGTTGGCCGGACGGATGCCCAGTTCCTCCCAGGCTTCGCGCAGCGCCGTGCCGACCGGGCCGGCATCATTGGCATCGGTGCCGCCCCCCGGCAGCGAAACCTCGCCGCGGTGGGTGGTCAGGCGAGCGGAGCGCACCGTCAGGGGCAGCCAGAGTTCGCCCTCACTCGGGTAGAACAGCACCAGCACCGCCGCCTCACGGGGCGTCACACCGGGTGGCGGGTGCATTGGCCGGATGGAGGCGCCGCCGAGGTCGCGCAGCACGAGCAGTTCTTCGATTGCGATCGGCGCCGGATCGGCCATTGCCCGGCGCAGCGCGGCTATCTGGTGCTCCAGAGGGGTCATGGGTCAGGTAAGGTTACCTTGATGGGAGGGTCTGGAGGGCTGCACCCTTCCAGGAACATGCTTGATGCACATGGGCGCCGCACGGGACGGTGCGGGAGGGCCGTGCCCTCCCAGGCACATCCTTACGTTCATATCTCGTTGTGCGGTAAAGCTGCACGGGGCCTCACTGGTCCGTAACGTACGTTTCCTGGCATTTCCGCCCCTCTACCAGCCTCCCTCCGTTGGGGGGAGGCGCCGGGCGCCCTCCCCCGGCAGGGGAGGATTGGGGAGGGGGTAGGGGGTCCAGCGAAAGACTTTGTTCACAGACCACTAACCCGTGCGCGCCTCGTCCGCGAGTTGCTGGAGCACCCCGGGATCGCCATTGCGGCGTGGAAAGCTATAGGTGGCGGCGGGCACAAAGGCATCGGCGCCAGCCTGGTACAACAACTGGGTAATCTGGATGCTTTCAGAATCGATGTCAATCAGATTGCAGGAGTTCTTGCCGTGCTCGCGTCCCTTGCCGCGTTGCGAGGTGGTGGTGCCGCTCTGACAGATGATCGTCCCCTGGCGCAGATCAGGGCTGACATCGCGGGTATGGCCGACGTAGGAGACGTGCACGTGGCCGCACAGCAGCAATTCCGCCCCCAACTCATCGAGCAGACGCACCGCCGGGCGGGGGTTGTCCATCACCCGATTACGGCGCAGACCGGGCGGGTTAACGACGGGATGGTGCCAGACCACCACTTTGCATACATCGGGCGGGTAGCTGCTGAGGCGCTGGCGCAGGACGGCTGCCTGGCGGCGGCTCAGGCGCCCGCCATCGGATGTCAGGCCGTGGGCGGTGCACGCGCCAACCACAACGAGGCCAGGGCGCTCGAAGACCGGGTTCAGGTCGCGGCTGATATAGCTGCGGTAACGCCCGAGGGGGTTGAACAGCCGCAGGTGCAGGTTGTAGAGCGGCACATCGTGATTGCCCGGCACAACGAGTTGCGGGCCGGGCAGGGCCGCGCGCAAGGCATTGGCAACGCGCCAGTGCGTTGCAATGTCAGCGCGTTGCACAAAGTCGCCCGAGATAACGACCAGGTCGGGCTTGAGGGTCGGCGCCTGACGGACCAGACACTCGGCGATCGCGTGGCGAAAGGGCGGGCCGGCGTGGATGTCCGAGATGTGCAGGATCCGGTGGCGCACGAGCTACTCCTCGGCGGGCGGCGTCGTTGCGGTCATGGCCTTCTCGCGCATAAGACCCAGGAACGCCCGCGCAATCAGGACGGCCTCGATGGCCAGGGCGACGAGGAAGCCATAGCGTACAATCAGCGCGACGGTGTACATACGGGCTCCGAACCAGGCGCCGGAGGGGCGCATACACGTGCCATGCGAGCACTGCGGTGCGTCCTATTGTAGCACGGCCCGGCGGCAGGCGCTAGAGCCAGGGTTCCGCTTTTGGGAGGCTCAGAGGGGCTACGCCCCTCCGAAAACCTCTTTCCGGCGCGGCGAAGCCGCGCTGGAAAGAGAGATTATGCGGGGGCCGCAGGCCCGCAACCTGCGCCGAGACGCGGTGTCGTTGCGGGGTTGCGGGGGAGGATCGAGCAGCGGTCAGGCCCTGGCGCCCGCCCCTGAACTTACCGCTGTTCCCAGTAGCTGTAGTGCGACCCGAAGACCCAGACCTGGTCGGTTTCCAGCAGGTGCACAACGAGCCCCCCGCCGCCAAAGAATTGCACGTTGGCGCGTTCGGCGCGTTCGGGGGCGGTACCGTAGCCAATCCACTGGCGCTGGCCCCGGCTGCCGTACCAGATCTTGTAGAAGCCCCGCACGGGCACGTACAGGCCAGGAGGCGGATTTTCGGCGGGAGGCAACGGTTCACCTTCCTGATACCTGTCGTCAGTCAGGAAATACAACGGTTCAGGCGCGGGACGCCCGGCGTCTTTGATCACGATGATCACACGGCGCCCCTCGCCCAGGTCGAGCCAGATCATCGTGCCGTGCTGGAAGGGTTGAAAGGCCGCCGGGACGCCGGCATAGGCCCGATCGGGGCAAAACAGCGAGTTACGGAAGCGACTCTCGGCGATACGCGCCTCCAGGCCGAAGGCCACCGGACGAATCGGGTCTGCGCAGGAGGGCACGTTGCGGGCATTGAGGATGTCGCGTCCAAGCAACCCCAGCAGCACTTCGTAGGGCGTGCCGGCCAGTTCGGTATGGTGCTCCATGCGCCGGCGCTCAAAGTACTGCACCGTTCCTGTCCAACTCTCCACCGTTTCGACGCGCGGCTCGCTGATGGGGTACCCGAAGCGCATCAGGCCGCCATTGCGCTCCCAGTAACGCCGGAAGAGGCCACAGAGACTGTGGCCGGTTTCGGGGAAGAAACGGCAACCTGGCGGGCGGCCAGTCAGGCCGGGCAAGTTCTGCCAGGGACGGGCCTGCAACTCGAGGACGCGGGCGCCCAGGCGACCGGCCAGGACGCCCAGGCCCTCATTGCTATGGTCCTCCAGACGGTCGCGCTCAAACCACTGCACCGGGCCGGTCCAGACGCCTTCGACGGTCTCGGTGCGTTGCTCGGAAATTGGATACCCGAACACGGCCAGACCGCCATTCCGTTCCCAGTAGTTGAGGATGCGGCCAGAGACGCAGTAGCCGGTTTCGGGAAAGCAGCGGGTGCGGCCCTGGGCCCGGGCGGGCGTGGCGGCGGTCAGGGTCGCGAGCAGGGCGAGGGCCAGCGACAGAATGATGGAGATGCGAAGGATGCGGCGGCACATAGGGGCCTCCTCCGGTCAGACGCCTTCGGCGCGCCGGGATCACCGGGCGGACGCCGGGTGTGCCTCGATGGTACCACCAGTGGCGGCTGGAAGCGATGGCGGCTTCCTCGCACGCACCTCAGGAGAACCTGATGGAAACCAGATTTCCCGCGCCCCCGCTAGAAGGTGAGGGTTTGGGGACGGTTCGTCAGAACGCTACTTTGTAACTTGCCGCAACTTCTGCTGCGAGGAGGTTCGGAGGGGCTACACCCTCCGAGCTTGCCCCTTCCTGGCGCGGCGCGGCTTCGCCGCGCCAGGAAGGGGAGATCTTTGGTGGGCCTGCGGCCCCCCGCACCCCCCGCCAGTGGCAAAGTGACAAAGGAGAGATAAGACCGTAACGCGAGCAGAGCCCTGATATACGGCAATCGAGAATCCGAATTCTATAGCAGTCCTACGCCATCCCTAAACGGCGGCCGTGCGTACGGACGCAGCGCGCTGCGTCCGTGCGGTCATCGCACGCTGCGTCCCGACGGGTACGTCTGATGCTCCACGCTTCACAACCTGAAGAGGACTGCTACACAATCCGAAATGGTACTAACGGACCTCCCACCGTGAACCGAGCGGGGTCTTCGTTACCTCGATATGGGTCGGAAAGCGGTCCTTGAGATCGTCAATGTGGGTGATTACGATAATGCGTTTGAAATCCTCCTGGACGCTGGTGATCGCCTCGACCATGCGTTCGCGCCCGACAGCATCGAGGACGCCGAAGCCCTCGTCAATCACCAGGGTTTCGAGGCGAGCGCCGGCGCGGCGGGCGAGGAGCCGCGAGAGGGCGATACGGATGGCGAAGTTGGCGCGCATGGCTTCGCCGCCGCTGAAGGCGTCGTAGACCCGTGTGCCGAGGGCGTCGGCGATGCGGATCTCCAGGGTTTCGACCGTATCGCCCTTTTTGGTGTCGCGCTGCATCTCGAAGCTGACGTGCATCTGGTTGTCGGTCATGCGACCGAGGAGCCGGTTGGCTTCGTCTTCGATCTGGGGGATGGCGGTTTCGATGAGCATGGCCTGCACGCCTTTTTTGCCGAAGGCTTCGGCGAGTTCGGCGAAGAGGCCGTAACGTTCCTGCAAGCCGCGCTCCTCGGAGCGGGCCTGCTCCAATTCGGCGGCGGCGGCGCGGGCCTGGCGCAGGTAGGAGCTCTTTTCGGCGTGATCGCGCCGGGCGGCCTGCAACTCGTGGTCGTTGGCGCTCAGGGCCTGTTGAAGTTCGGCCAGGCGCGTCCGGGCGCGCGGCAGTTCGCGCAGTTCCTGTTCCAGCAGGGCGTCCTCGCGGGTCAGGCGCTCGATCTCGGCGGCGTCACGGGCGCGCAGTTCCTCGTTCTGGAGCAGGATGGTGCGATCACGGTTGAGGCCCTCCTGCGCCACGGCCAGGGCCCGCTCCTCGTCCTCCCAGTGACGCAGGGCGCGGGCCTGCTCGCGGGCGGCGGTGTGGGTCTCAGCGTCGTAGCCGAGGGCCTCGATCGCCGCGCGAACGGCCAGACCCTCGTCGCGTAGCGCATGGGCGAAGTCGTTAGTGTCAATCACGCGCTGCAGTTCGGCGATCTCGGCGGTCAGGGCCGGCAGGTCGCCCAGGTCGGCCTCGATGCGCCGGAGTTCCTCGCGATAGGCTTCCTGGCGGCCCTCGACTTGCCCGCGGGTGTGGAGTTGCCGATCCAGTTCCGCCAGGCGTTCGTCGAGCATCCGGCGGGTCTGGGCCAGTTCCTGCGGATCGCCCAGCAGGTCAAGGTCGGCGACAATGGCCGCCAGTTCGGCCTGGGTGGGCGGGTCAACCGCATCGGCGTCGAGCCGGGCGCGCAGCTCGTCCAGTTCGGCGCGGCGCGTATCGGCTTCGGCGCGCCAGGCGGCAACGGCTTCCAGTTGCCGCTCCAGGCTTTCGACCCGCGCCGCCGAGGTGCGCAGGCCGGTCATGGTCGTTTCAAGCTCCACAATGGCGCCGCGCGTGGCCTCGAGCTCCCTCTCCGCCTGGCCGGCATCGTGGCGCGCGACGGCCTCGACCTCCCGCAGGCGGTCCAACTCGGCCTCGTAGTGGCGGCGCGCTTCGGCGATGCCCTCGGCCCCCAGGGGCGAGCCGCAGACCGGACAGACGCCGGCGCCTTCGTCGAGGAGAGCCTGGTTGCGTTCGAGCTTGTTGCTCTCGTTTCGGGCAGCCTGGGCCGCGGCACGCAGGGCGCTGAGCCGCTCCAGCGCAGCCTGCTCGGCGGCCCGCAGGATGACGAGACGATCCTCGGCTTCAAGCAGGGCCATCTGGTCGGCGCGGGCCGCTGCCAGGTCGGCCCGCCAGCGTTCCGCCTGCTCCAACTGGGCCTCGAGACGTTCCAGCTCGGCGCGCCGGTTGTCGCAGGCGGTTTGCAGGGCCTCACGGCGCGCCTGGAGGGTCGCAGTGAGGCTCGCGCACCGGCGCAGCAGATCGTCCATACGGGCGGCTTGCTGGGCGAGGCCCTCGGCCTCGGCGGCCCGGCGGGCGCGTTCGGCGGCCACGGGGACCAGGGCGTCAAGGGTCGTGGCGAGGGTGTCGAGTTCGGCGAGGAGCGTCTCGCGGCGGGCCGTTTTGTGGACGAGATCCTCCTGCCGGGCCTGAGCGGCACGCAGGCGTTCGCGCAGCTTCGCCTTTTCCTCAGCGAACTGCTGGCGCAGATCGGCCTGGCGCCGCGCCAGTTCCTCGTAGCGGTCACGCAGGACGTCCAGGCGCTCGACCTCGGCGCGAGCGGCGGCCAGGGCCTGCATGCCGGCGCGGATCTCATCGCGCCGGGCGAGCAGCGCCTCGGCGCCGGCAATACGGGCGCGCAATTCGGCCAGGTCCTGCTCGCGCCGCGTCAGGTCGGCGCGGCGTTCGGCCAGCAGGCGCTGCACTTCTTTGCGCCGTTCGGCGCGGGCCTCCAGGAGACGCAGACGCTCAGCGGCGGCGGCGTGCTCATCGCGCGTCCGGGCATAGCGAGCCTCAACCTGAGCGGCATGCACCTCAGCGGCCCGCGTCTGTTCCTCCCAGAAGGGGACCTGATCGGCCTGCTGGCTCAGGTGGCTGATGCGCCCCTGAAGCCCCTTGAGTTGATCATCGAGGGCCCTGGCCCGTTCCCTGGCCCGCGCCTCCAGCGCGGCGTACTCGCCCAGATCGAGAATATCGGCCAGCACCTGCTTGCGCTCGGCGGGGGTGCGGGCGGTAAACTCATCGGCGCGGCCCTGGAGCAAGAACGAGGCGTTGATGAAGGTCTGGTAGGACATATGCAGCAGGGCATTGATCTGCTGCTGCGTTTCGCGCACGCCGTGCTCGCCGATGGGGCGCCAGCGTTCGCCATCGTGCACGAACAGATCGAGCTGGCTCTTGCCCGGGTTCTGGCCGCCGCGCCTGCCCACCCCGCCGCGCTGGCGGGCCCGCCGCACGCGGTAGCGTTGCGGACCCAGACAAAACTCCAGATCCACGAACATCTCGCTGGCGCCCTGGGAGATCAGGTCATCGTCGGCCACGCGGGCCTCGCCCCACAGCGCCCAGGTGATCGCGTCGAGCAGGGCCGATTTGCCGGCGCCGTTCTCGCCGGACAGGCAGACCACGTGGAGACCCTCGAAACACAGCGTCGGCGCCTCTGTGTCGCTCGCGGCGCGGTAGCACATGAAGTTGGCGAGGGTGAGCCGGGTGGGGATCATGGGGGTTGCTCCCAGCGGGCAGAGGCATGGGGAAACCAGGTTTCCTCATACCAGGCGGTGATGTTCAGGTTAAAAGTGTGTTCGGCCGAAGCATGAGGACATCCCGGGAGTCGGGTAGGGATATGGGGTTGCTCCCGGTGAGCAGGGGCACGGGGAAACCTGGTTTCCCCATACCTTCCAACCGGTGATGTTCGAGTCAACTGGCACGGCCAATGCTTCGGCCTCACCGGGAGAGGACCGACCTGGCAAATGCGCTCGGCCGGAAGAGGTGTATCCAGGTTCACCTCAGAGAATACGCTTCCCCAGCGCCGACAGGATCAATTCTACCGCCAGTTCGGCGGTGGTGTTGCGGTCATCGAGGATGGGGTTGACCTCCACCACATCGAGGCTGCGTACCCCGCCGCTCAGGGCCAGCACCTCCATCGCCAGGTGGGCCTCGCGGCGAGAAATGCCTCCAAAGACCGGCGTGCCCACGCCGGGGGCCTCGCGCGGGTCAACCACATCGAGGTCGAGACTCACATGGAACCCGGCGACGTCCTGGGAGACGTGGTGCACGGCCTCCTCAATCACCGCCGCCATCCCCTGCCGGTCAATCTCGTGCATGGTAAACACATGCAGATCCGAGGCGCGCAGCGCGGCGCGCTCCAACGGGTCAAGGTCGCGCACCCCGATCAGGGCGACACGCTCGGGGCGCACGGCGGGAACCCGGCGGGCCAGGCCGGTGAGCAAAGGATGCCCGCGACCGACCAGGGTCGCCAGGCTCATGCCGTGGATGTTGCCGCTCGGAGTGGTCTCGGCGGTGTTAAAGTCGGCGTGGGCATCAATCCAGATCAGGCCCAGATCGCGGTCACGGGCGCTGCCGCTGACCGAACCAATGGCCAGACTGTGGTCGCCGCCGAGAATGAGTGGAACGTGCCCCCGCGCGACCATAGCGGCGACGGTCTCGGCCAGGGCCGCGCAGGCGTCTGCAACTGGTTCAAGGTAGCGCAGCCTGGCCTCGGGGGGCGGAGGGGCGCTGGTTTCGACCATGGGCACGGGCAGGTTCCCCAGGTCGCGCACATGGTATCCCAGCGTCTCGAGCCGCGCGCGCAGGCCAGCATAGCGCATCGCGCTGGGCCCCATGTCCACCCCCCGGCGTCCCGCGCCGAGGTCAATCGGCACACCGATAATGGCGACGGTCGGGTCCATGGCCAGAACTAGCGTAACGGCGCGCGGCAACGCACGGAACTCGTGGGATCGTTCCCCATCTGGTCGTTCGCCAGCGGCGCTCAGGAAGCGTTATCGCTCCCATTGGGCGAATCGAGGGGCAGCGTGTCCGGGGTTCCGAAGCGCACCTCCAGCACGCCATTGCGGAAGACGGCGCGGGTAGCCGGGCGCTCGGCGAGGGTCAGCGGGAGGATCATGTCGCGGCGGAAGTTGCCGATCTCAATGAACAACTCATCGCCCCGCTTGGTCATCGAGACCTTGCCAATCTCTACGTGGGGCAGCGGCAGGCGCATCACGTACTCGTCGCCATCGCGCACGATCTCCTGGGTCTTGCCGCGGAACTGCACCTGTACCGGGTCAATCTCCCCGAAGATATCGCGGCCCACGCGGGCAAGATCCTCCAGACCGGCGAGATCGCGGGCATAGTAGGGACACTCCCAGATCGGCAGGGGCTGGAAGAGATCGTAAACCATCTGGCGGTAACGCTGCTGAATGCGGGCCAGTTCCTGCATGAACGAGCCTTCAGCGGCGTCCGCGGGCAGCACCCGGTTGAGCACCACGCCATCAATGGGGTAGCCGAAGAGTGAGAGGTAGGTGGCCGCTCGCTGGGCCTCCTTGATCACGATCCGTTCGGGGTTGACCACCAGGCGATACGAACTCACCTCCGGGTCGGTCAGGGTCTCACGGAGGGCCTCGACGCCCTTGGTGAGGCGTTCGAGGGTCGCAAACATATCCGCGGCGGGCATGAGTTGTTTGACCAGCGGGCGGGCGGCCTTGAGCGTCGTGGGTTCCCAGTCCATCACCCGGGCGGCGTACCACTGGAAGGTCTCGGGCATGGTCAGCAAGCGCACCGTCTCACCGGTTGGCGCCGCGTCAACAACGACGACGTCGAAATCACCTGTCTTGGCCTGGCGGCGGATGTGCAACAGGCTGACGACCTCTTCCATGCCCGGAATGATCGCCAGTTCCTCAGCGGCGACGTCGTCCACGCCGCGACGGCGGAGCAGGGTGGACAGGTAGCCCCGCAACTCGCCCCAGTGCTCGCGCACCTCGTCGAGCACGTTGATCTCCTGGCCCCACAGCCGGTCGGTGAGGGGCGTAGGGAGGGATCCAAGGGGCGCATCGAGGGCATCGGCGAGGCTATGGGCCACATCGGTGCTGACCACGAGCGTCCGATAGCCCAGTTCCGCCGCGCGCACGGCCGTTGCCGCTGAAGTGGTGGTCTTTCCGACGCCGCCTTTGCCGAGGTAGAGGATCAGCCGCATCGTCCGAGTTCCTTTGCTAGAGTCGCACCGCCGGTCGCGCCGGCCTGAGTGGAGCGTATCTGGCGCGTGACGCCCTGCCGCGCCGGCGCCCGCAACGACCCGGGCGAGGCGCCGCAAGTATGACGCACTAGCATTGTAATTGTTGCGCTACGGCGCGTCAAACCGTTGACAGGGCGGGGGGCCGTGTGGTACCCTGCCGGCGCGATTAACCCTTCGTGAGGAGCGTTGCGTGCTCAGCGATCTGTTTTTGATCCGCCACGGTCAGCCGGTTCACGATCCCGGCATTCCCTACCATACCCACCCGGGTCCGGCGCTTTCGGAGCACGGGCGCAAGGAGGCCGCCCGGGCGGCGGAGTTTCTGGCCAGCAGGGAGGTGGAGCATCTTTTCGTCTCGCCATTTGCCCGCACCAGCCAGACGGCCGAGGTGCTGGCGGAGCGTCTGGGCCTGCCGGTGACGTTCACGGCACTGGTGCAGGAGCACGCCCCGGGCGAACCCTTCGAGCAGGTGCGCCAGCGCGTCCGCGAGTTGCTCAGCGCCGCCGAAGACTCGCCGTACACCCGCATCGCGATTGTCACGCACGGCTCGCCGATCCGCGCCGCGCTGCTGGAACTGAGCAACGAAAAGATCGACCTCAGCCGGCACGTGTACAGTGGCGGCAACCCGGCCCCCACCTGCGGCATCTGGCACGTGCAGTTCCTCGATGCCTACACCCGCCGGTTTGAACTGGTGTTTAAGCCGTCATAGACACGGTTCGCACCTGCGTTACAATTTGGAGATGGCGGCGAGGCGAAGACTGCCTGCCCGCCGTTCCGTCCGCGGCGGGTGTGCGCCTGACGAAGCCAGAACGGGTTCGCCGTCGTGGGCAGAACCAGGGGATCGCAGCGGGTTACGTCCTCCGCACCTGCTCCAGGCGGTTCCCTCAAAAGGCCGCGCAGCAAAACCATGTCTGATGAGGTAAACCGATGGATCGTGAAGAGATTCTTGCCTTACTACGACAGCCTCGCGCCTATCTTGCTGCCGAGTACGGCATTAAACGGATAGGTCTCTTCGGATCATATAGCAGTCCTCTTCAGGTTGTGAAGCTCGGAGTATCAGACGTACCGTACGGACACAGCGTGCTGCGTCCGTACGCCCGGCCGCTGTTGAGAGATGGCGCAGGACTGCTATAGTCACAGTTGAACTGGATGATGTGGCATTCCGAGTGGAAGAGATTCGGACGGAGTTGGACGAGCCGGGAGCCATACCATGACGACCGCTGATGCTCTTCCCCCGGGACTGGTTACGGCGCTCCGCCAGGCGCGGTACATCGTGGCGCTCACCGGGGCGGGGGTGAGCGCCGAGAGCGGCATCCCGACCTTTCGCGACGCGCAGACCGGCCTCTGGGCACGGTACAACCCCGAGGATCTGGCGACGCCCGAGGCCTTTCGCCGCAACCCGCGCCTGGTCTGGGAGTGGTACGCCTGGCGGCGGCAACTGGTCAGCGCGGCGGCGCCCAACCCCGGGCACCTGGCCCTGGCGCGGCTGGAGCGTCTGGCGCCACGCTTCACCCTGATCACCCAGAACGTTGACGGGCTGCACCAGCGGGCGGGGAGCACGTCGGTCATCGAACTGCACGGCAACCTGCTGCGGGTACGTTGCTCGGCGGAGGGCGCCGTCTACACCACCTGGCCCGACGTGGCCGATCCACCCCCGCCGTGCCCGGCCTGCGGCGCGCCTCTCCGCCCTGACGTGGTCTGGTTCGGTGAACTCTTGCCGCCGGAGGCCCTCGAGCGGGCCTGGCGCGCCGCCACGACCTGCGACCTGTTTCTCTCCATCGGCACCTCGGGGCTGGTGGAGCCGGCTGCCTCGCTGCCGCGCGTGGCCTACGCCAGCGGCGCGACGGTGGCGGTGATCAACCTCGACGTGACCGACGCCGTCGAGGAGCGCCTCTTTTACCTCCACGCCCGTTCAGGCGAACTGCTGCCCGCGCTGGTCAGCGCCGCCTTCCCCGATGCGGACGCCGTCACGCGGTAGGGCCGAAGGATTGGCTGCGCCAATGCTTCGGCCCTACCGCTTGCGAAACACAAACACGTACTCGTGGCGAAAGACGTAAAATCCGCCGACAAGGGCGCGGTAGCGCCACAGTTCCTGCTGCGCTCGCTTGCCGGCGGTACCGTGAATGTCCTTGACCACGATGCTCTTGAGGGCAAAGCCGCGCTCCTGCACCGCCTGCATCGCCAGGAAGCCCAGCGGCACCCATTCACCGCGGGCGTACTTATCGCCGATCACCAGCGCCAGGTAGCGTCCCCGGTCGAGCGCGGCGGCGACCGCCTGCACCACCCGCCCCAACAGGCCCAGAAAGATGTCGAGCGAGGGAGCGTTGGAGAGATCGCGAGGATCGTCGCTGAAGCGGATAATGTCGTGGTACGGGGGATGCAGAATGGCAAGCTGGGCCGAGGTCGCTCCGTGCTCGGCCAGCAGCGCGCGAAAATCCAGCGCGGCGCTGTCGCCTGAGACAACCGGTAGCGCCACCGCGAAGGGATTCGGCTCGGCGGCCACCAGCCTGCGCGCCCGCTCGACCAGGGCGGGCTGCAACTCGACCCCCAGCACATGCCGCCCCAGGCGCTGCCCCTCGATCAGGGTGGTGCCGGCGCCGGCAAAGGGGTCAAGCACCCATTCGCCGCGGCGCGTGTAGCGGCGCATCAACTGGTTGGGGATCTGCGGCACGAAATTGCCCCAGTAATCCGCCCGGTGCACGCCGCTCCCATCGCGGCGCTCGATGAGCCAGAGACTGTCGGTGACAATGTCGCCGTAGGACTTCCAGCGGTTCAGGTCAATCTCGTTGATCGGCGCCGTGCGCGCGCCGCGGGCCGCCTTGCGCAGGCGCCCGGCATAGTAACGGGCGCGTTCCAGGGTCAGGGCCGCGCCGATTTGCGCCAGCTCCGAGCGCAGCAGACCTTCGGGAAAGACAACCGCCTCCTCGTCGTCGGCGGCCCGCAGCCCGCCCCCCGGCTCCACCCCCACGCACAGGGCGCCCAGGGCCGCGCGCAGGGCGGGCAGGTCAGGGCTGGCCCGCAGCCCGTCAAGCGCCTCCAGCAACGCCTCGCGTCGCAGCCGCACCGAAGGCTCGGCCCCGGCATTCGCGCCATCCGGGGCGGCAGGTGCGGGCGGCTCCACGCTGGCCATGATGGCTCCTCATCTGGTGATCAGAACGCTGACGGTATTGTAACACATTTTCCGATTTCATGTCTCTTTGATGGCATGAAATGCCACGAGTTGTAAATGCATGTGTTAGACATGAAGACAGGGGAACCCGCGGTTCCCCGTGCCCCTGCCGTGGAAGGGCGAAGCCCTCCAGAGTCGTACAGATGAACACGGGGAACCCCGGGTTCCCCGTAACCCTCCCATCGGAGGGCTTCGCCCTCTCAGGCTATCCATTTTCCTCACGGGGCCTGACGTGTCGCGGTCATCGCGCTCTCCGCCGCAGCGCGGAAGGCCGCCGTTGCGGCATTGACCACCGCTGCCGGATCACCGCCCGCCGAGCGCACGATCTGCTCCAGGCTCTCGCCATTCCGCAGGCGCGTGACGATGTCGCCCGCACTCAGCCCCGTCGCCTCACTGGCTGCCTGTACCAGGGCCGCCATGACGGCCCGCTCCTGCCGGTTGCCGAGGCGGGTGTCGATTTTCTGACCAAGGGTCGTATCATTGACCATCTCGGTCGCCTGGGTGGTCACGGCTGCCAGGCGCTGATCAGCCTGGGCCCGGGTCATCCGCCCCGCCGCCACCAGGCGGTCCAGGCGTTCTTTGATCTTCGCCACGACCGCCTGCACCACGGCGTCGCCACTGCTGCCGTTGGCGGCGGCGATCTGGGCCAGGCTCTTGCCGGCACGCAGTTCATCAAGCACCTGCTGGCCAGTCAGACCAGTCAGCTCGCTGGTGGAGCGGATGAGCGCCGCCGCCAGCCCGCCGCCGCGGCGGAACGTCTCCTGCTGCGCCGCAATTGGAGCGCTGGCTGCCGCAGGCGCGGCCTGCGCGACAAAGGGAATGGCGGCGAGAAGGGTCAGAGCCAGGACCGTGGTGAGACCGAGGCGCGTGAGCGCCGAGCGTAGGGTGCCTCGCATAGCAACGAACCTCCTGTGTGTGTCCTCCTGGCGCGCGCGCGAAACCTTCGCGCGCGGGTCGTCCGTTTCGGCGGACCGACGGCCTCAGTGTAGCCGGCGCCTGTGAACCGGTTGTGAAGACCGCGTAGGACTCTTGTGAACGATGCGGCGAGGGTCACGCAACAATCGCGCGCGCGCGTCGTCGTATGGGCAGGAAAATGACCCGGGCCGCCTGAGGCGGCCCGTAGACAGGAAGGAGAACCCCATGGAGAATCGACTGGCGCGAAGCAGGACCGATCGGATCCTTGGCGGTGTATGTGGCGGCCTGGCTCGCTACTTCGGCATTGATGCCACCATCGTCCGGCTGGTGTTTGTACTGGCGGTGCTGAGCGGCCTCAGCCCGCTCATCTATGTCATTCTCTGGATCATCATGCCCCTGGAAGGCGCACCGGCCCCCCAGCCTGGCGCGAGCCTGCCCACCCCCCAGCAGACCAGCATCGACCCGACCGGTGAGTGGCAGTTTGACCCTTACACTGGCCAGCCGCTTAAGAAGTGATGCCAAAGCCCGGTGACAGGACGTACCTCTACTTTGTCGCTTTACCCCTGGCGGGAGTTGCGGAGGCCGCAGGCCCCCTCCGAACCTCCTCCCAGCGGAAGCCGCGGCAAGTGACAAAGTAGAGGTAAGACACGGTTGACACCAGAGTTACCGTGGGCGGGGGCGCCGCCCTCCGCACCTCCCCCGAACGGCAACCCGAAGGACCGCGCAGCGAAACCAGGTCTAAGGAGTGTGGGAGGGCCTTGCCCTCCCACACCTTTACTTCCATCGAAAAAAATTCTATTTTCACTTCAGAAAACCAACTTACGCCCATAGAAGGCCTCGGCATAGCGGGTGGGCGAGGCCGCTTCTACTCCCCGCAGCCGCAGGAGCGCCCAGAAGGTGTCTTCGGTAAACCAGTGCTTGCTGCGCTGCGTGGCGAAATGCTCCATCAGCAGGCCGATCTTGGTCCGGCAGAGCTCTTCCTCAAGGGTGACAAAGACGTTGGGCGCGCCGAGATCGCCGTCATATTTGAAGATCTCATACTCCAGGATCAGATGATTGCGAAAGGTGTTCCACGTCAGTTCGGAAACGAGGCGGTGATCCTGGTGCAGGTCCCCGCGGTAGTGGGTGAAAATCAGATCTGGCGCGCACTCGCCTTTGAGTTGCTCGAAGAAATCCTTGACCTGTGCGCCCACATAGGGCAGGAAACCATCGCGAAACTCCCGGGTGACGATGCGTGTCCATCCGGCGCCCGCCAGGAAGCGTTCGGCGCTGCGGCGGGCCTCGTGCTCGCGCTCGCCGCCGGCGCTCAGCACGACCCAGGTGACCGCCGCGCCAGGATAGGCGCGCACGAGCTTCATAATCGCTCCGCCACAGCCGATCTCGATGTCATCGGAGTGGCAGCCCAGGCAGAGCACGTTGAACGGCCGGTCAACTGGCGCCTTCAGTCCAATAGGAAGCATGGCCCCTCCCCGTGCTATGGCCTGTCCCAGACCTGCCAGGCGGGATGGCCACGACTGTACATGTCTTCGAGTTGCTGTTTCTCTTTGAACGTATCCATACAGGCCCAGAAGCCGTCGTATTCGTAGGCGATGAGCTTGCCACGGCGAATCAGGCGCTGGAACGGCTCGAAGACCAGTTCCTCCCCTTCGCCGATATACTCGAAAATCTCTGGCCGAAAGATGAAAAATCCGCCGTTGATACGCATCGCGGTCTTGCCTACATCTTGAATACTCTCTACCAATCCGTCTTTACAGATGGAAACGACATGGAAGCTGCTGTTGGGCCGCACCGCGACGAAGCTGGCGACGGCATTGCTCTGCTTGAAAAAATCAATGTACCGCTCCAGATCCATATCGGTCAGGCCATCGCTATAGTTGCCCAGAAAGATCTCCTCGTTCTGCACGTAGGCCTGCACCCGCTTCAGGCGCTGGCCGATGTTGGAGGTCAGGCCCGTATCCACGAAGGTGATGCGCCAGTCCTGGATGTCGCTCGCCAGCAGGTGGACCTCCTTGCCGCCATTGGCCAGTACGAAGTCGTTGGAGAGCGTTTCGTCATACTGCAGGAAGTAGCGCTTGATCTGATCGGCCTTGTACCCCAGGCACAGGATGAAATCCTTGTGCCCGTAATGGGCGTAGTACTTCATAATGTGCCAGAGGATCGGGCGGTAGCCGATGTGGACCATCGGTTTGGGTGTGCTCCTGTCTCTTATACACATCT
>JAOACN010000043.1 GCA_026417815.1 Chloroflexaceae bacterium
AGTCGCTACACCGTGTATGTCACGCCCAGGGCCTGGGACGAAATCAAGACGTTGCCCGGCCATGTCCGGCAACGAGTACGGCGGGTCATTGCCGCGTTGGCCGATGAGCCCCGTCCTTCTGAGAGCAAAGAGTTGCTGTATCCATCCGGTGGCCGAACCGCGCATTCTCAACCCGCGCCAGAACAGCCTGTGGAAGCTCTTTCGGAGCCCGTGCGCGAGTTACGCCGTATCCGATTGGAACGCTGGCGAATTGTTTATGCGATTACCGAAGCGGATCAGGCCATTGACGTGTTGACCATCCGCAAACGTCCGCCCTATGACTATGGCGATCTGGCGCAGTTACTGACCACGAGTTGAAGCGTTTGTCAGGGGCCTGTGGCAGGCCGTACCCGCCCGGTGCGTGGCCCCGGCAACACAGAAGAGCCTCTCCCATGTGTCGTGTCCGGGCGGCGATCTTGTTTGGTTGCGCCCTCGCAACTCCAGGTGATCGCGCTAACACTCGATCTGGCGGTTGACATGTGCTATCCTATAGCCAGACGTAGCCGGTAGTCTCTGATGGTAGAGGCGAAAGGGACATTGGTCCCCCCCGGCTACGCCCCTTTTTTGGGAGGAAACGCCGGACGGATCGCCTGATCCGTCCGGCGTTTTTTTCTGGCTACGCCGATCAAGAACGCGATGAAGGGGAATGTTTCCGGGAGGGCTTCGCCCTCCCGGACCCTCCCTGATAACGTTTCTCCAAAGGGTTGATCGGCAACGAAGGCGGCGCGAGCGCAGTGAGCCACACGGCTCAGTATCCTCAGCGGATCATTCCGGTCAGTGCGCTAATTGGCTTCGTACCGCTCAAAGGGCAGGCCATAGCTGCGCGCCGGCACGTCGCCCAGGGCCGCGGGCCACTGCCCGGTGAGGGCGCGGACGATCTTCCCCACGTGCTCGTGGCTGTTCTCGATGAAAATGGTATAACGCTGCTGAATGCCCGCCGCCACCGTGCCCGCCAGGTAGAGGCCCGGCACATTCGTCTCCATGGTCTCCGGGTCGAAGACCGGGACGCGGTTCGCCCCCCGCAGGTCCACGCCCGCCTGCTCGAGCAGGCGCTGATCGCCGCGAAAGCCGGTGGCGAGCAGCACAAAGTCCGTCTCGTGAACGATGGGCGGCCCGTCTACCGGCCGCCCGTCTACGGTGCGCGCCAGTTCGACGTAGCCCGGGTGGATCGCCAGGGGCGCGGTTTCGGGGAGAAAGGCGATGGTTCCGGCCTCGATCTGCGCCTCCAGATCCGGCAGGAGCCAGTGCTTGATGCGCCGTTCGTCGAAGCGGGCGCGGCGGTAGCTGATCGTCACCCGCGCCCCGGCGCGCCAGCAGCGGAGCGCCGCCTCCGCCGCCGAGTTCTTGCCGCCGACGATCAGCAGGCGGCGCCGGAAGTAGTCGTGGGGGTCGCGGAAGTAGTGCGAGACGTGCGGCAGATCCTCACCGGGGATGTTCAGCCGGTTCGGGTAGTGCATGTCGCCGATGGCCAGGGCCACCCGCCGCGCGCGGTAGCGCCGTTCGCCGGCGAGGGGCGCGGTGACCAGGGTGAAGCCGTTGGCGTCGCGGCTCAGGCTGGTGACCGGCTCGTAGGTGTGGATCGGCAGATCGAACTGCTCGACCACGGCGCGCAGGTAGGCCAGGTACTCCTCCCCGGTGATGCGGTTCTGGTGGTTGTTGGGAATGGGTACGCCAGCGATGGCCAGGCGCTCGGTGGTGCTGAAAAAGGTCGTATGGCGCGGCCACCAGGTCATGGTGTGGCCGATCTGCCCGGCATCGAGATGCAGATAGGGCAACCCGGCTTGCCGCAGGCACACGGCCAGTTCGATGCCAATCGGCCCCGCGCCGATGATGGCCAGCTCGTAGACAGGCGGTTCGCTCATAGGGGTTCCCCCGGGTTGGAACGGCGACGCTGGGTGCTCCTGCGGGTATCATACCACCTTTGTTGACCACGGTGCGCCGGATTGGCCCTATGCGCCGCTGACCGCCGGCCAGAGTGGCGCAGCCCTCCGGGTTACGGTTGGGCAAACCCGGTTCCCCCACGCCCCTGCGCTTGTGGCGCGGTCATCCGGGTTACGGTTGGGCAAACCCGGTTCCCCCACGCCCCTGCTCAGTGGAAGGGCATACCGCTGACATAGCCGGGGCCTCACCCGCCCCCGGCGAAGCGCAGCGCGGCCAGGCCCGCCACCATCAGCAGGGTGGGAGCGAGGGCGATACATGCGGGAAGGGCAAGCTGGCGCAGCGCGGTAACCCGGCGGGTATAGCCTGACGCGACCGCCGCCAGCAGCAGAAACATGGTGAACAGTTCAGCGATGATGCCCACCACGCCCAGCAGCGCCAGCGGCCAGTAAAGGACCCCCAGGCCGCTGTAGATGGCCAGCACCAGCAGCCCGTTGAGCAGCAGCAAGCCGCCGAAGCCGCGCCAGTCGAGCACCGGGCGCTCCATCTCGGCGTCGGCCCGCAGGGCGCGGTTGAAGACGAACAGAATGATCGGCGTCAGCGCGATGCCGAACAGGACCCCGGTGATGGTGCGCAGGTCGTTACGCGGCATGTAGAGGTAGGCCCGCCCCGTATCCTCCAGCACCGAATTGACCCCATCGCCGACCATCGCCAGGGCGCCCAGGGCCAGCGCCGCCAGGAGCGGGCGGGCCGGCAGGGCCGCGGCCCGTCCGTAGCCGCGGGCAAACAGGTAACCCAGGCTCAGCAAATAGCTGCTGTAGATCCCCGCGTTGCGCGCGCAGAGCGGCAGGGGCCGCTCGCCAACGAAGACCAGGTGCTTCTGGGCCACCAGGCCGTGGACAGCGGCGTAGAGCTTCCACTCGAGACTGGCGCCCGGCCAGAGCGCGAACGTAAGCGCAATCGCGCCGATCAGGGCCAGAAAGGCCAGTTCCCAGAACCGCTGGCGTCGCCCGGCGGCGGCGGATCGGGCCTGCGCGCGTTGCGCCGCGATCCGCGCGCGGGCCAGTTCGAGAATTTCATCAGGGCGTGGAGGCGTCATAGGTGCACATGGCCGGCTGGAGGGGGAAACGTTCTTGTTCAAGTAACCCCGCAGACCTGGGAGCGAGGGCGTCCCGCCCTCGTCAGGATTCGAGGGCAAGATGCCCTCGCTCCCAGGAGAAGTGTGAACACGTACGGGGAAACCAGGTTTCCCCATCCCCCTGCCCGAATGCGACGGTGGAACCGTTGTCCATCGGGAGTTGTAGCAGAGCGGCCGCTCGGTGTCAAGGCGTTTCGTCACACCCGCCATGGGCGGGTGTGTTGCCCGCTCGTTCGCGCGCATGCTATACTGAGCATACGTCATTCGCAAGCAGGGAGCAGGTCCCGTGCATCCGGAGCCTTCCGCGCTGCTGGAAGCGGCGCATGCCATTGTCGCCGAGCAGATTGCCCGTCTGCGAGGGTTGCACACCTCCGCGCAGCGGGAGCTTGCCCGGCTCGAAGCGGAGGTGCGCCGCTCGGAGCGCCAGCTTGACGAGCTGATCATCCAGGCGCGCTTCGCCTCCGAGCGGGGGCAGGTCAGCGCCACGACGCTGGCCGAGCGGCAGCGGCGCCTGCGCGCCGCCCACGAAGCCCTCACGCGGGAGTACGAGCAGATGCGCCGCGCCCTGCGCCAGCTCGACCAACTGGTGCGCCAGATTGATATGAGCAGCGCCACCCTGGAGGGCGGCGAGGGCGAAACCTCCGACCCCTGGGTGCAGGCCCTCCGCTCGCAGGTCATTATGGGCCGCGAAGAAGAACGGGCGCGCCTGGCCCGCGAGGTGCACGACGGGCCGGCCCAGGTGCTGGCGAACGCCCTGATGGGTCTCGAACGCTGCCAGACGTTGCTGGCCGAACGCCGGCTGGAGCGTCTGCACGAGATGCTGGGGCAACTCAGCGAGAACGCCCGCGAGGGCCTGCGCGAGGTGCGCGGCTTCATCGCCGATCTTCGGCCGGGCAAGCTCGAGGAGCAGGGGCTCGGCAATGCCATCCGCGAGTATGTGCAGCGTTACCGTGATACGGTCAACGTTCCGGTCAGCCTGGACCTCGATCCGCTCCCGCGTCTGCCAGCCGAGGCCGAGATCGTCCTGTACCGCATCGTGCAGGAGTCGCTCCAGAATGCCCGCAAGCACGCTCCCGGCGCGCCGGTGCACATCGTGCTCACCCGGCGCGGCGAGCGCCTGGTGCTCCTCATTCGCGACGAGGGACCCGGCTTCGATCTGCGTGAAGTGGCGCGCCGCGCCGGGCGCGAGAGCTGGGGGCTGACCAGCATGCGCGAACGGGCCGAGATGATCGGCGCCAGTTTTGTGGTTACGACCCGCCCCGGCCATGGCGCCGAGGTGGCGGTAAGTCTGCCGCTGCGCGGCGAAGGAACCCCCTCGAGGCCCCTATGACGAACCCAAATCCCATCCGCGTACTGATCATTGACGATCACCCCCTCTTTCGCCAGGGGATCCGCTGGAGCCTCGAAGACGCCGATGATATTACGGTGGTCGGCGAAGCTGAAAATGGCCAGGAGGCCCTGAAGCTCACCGAACGCCTCAACCCCGATGTGGTGCTCGTGGACATTAACCTGCCCGGTCTTAACGGCCTGGAGGTCGCCCGGGTGATCAAGCGCCGCGACCCGCGCATCGGGATCATCGTGCTCAGCGTCTATGAGGACGACGACCAGTTGTTCCAGGCCATCAAGGTCGGCGCGGCCGCGTATTCGTCCAAGGATGTGCATCCCGAGGAGTTGCTGCTGTTCATCCGCGAGGTTGCCAGAGGCCGCTACCTGATCAATGACGCCGTGCTGGCCCGCCCGGCCGTAGCCACCCGCGTGCTCCATCAGTTCCGCGAACTGGCCGCCACTGACGAGGAGCAGACCGCCAGCCTCTTTGCCCCCCTTACCAGCCGGGAGATCGAGATCCTCGACTGCATCGCCCGCGGCCTCTCCAATAAGGAGATCGCCAACGAGTTGTCCATCAGTGGCCAGACGGTCAAGAACCATATCACCTCGATCCTCTCCAAACTGCAGGTCAACGACCGCACCATGGCCGTGATCTACGCCTGTCTCTTATACACATCTCCGAGCCCACGAGACC
>JAOACN010000091.1 GCA_026417815.1 Chloroflexaceae bacterium
GGCGCAGCCAATGCTTCGGCCCAACGAACGCGCCCCGCCGGTAAGGCCGAAGCATTGGCGCAGCCAATGCTTCGGCCCAACGAACGCGCCCCGCCCACGAAGCTCGAACGCAGTGGTTGTCCCCCCAAGAGCAACCTTCCCGGTGGAGCGACCTTCCCGGTTGCTCTGCCATGTTTCCCCGACAGACCAGGGCCCGGGCAATCCGGTCGCCCCGTGGGTTAACCCACCTTAACGACACGTCGCCGGCCTGATACTTCCATTCTTCGTGCCGTCGCGTACTATTCTCGCATCCATCGGCACAGGTTGGGCGTAGTCAGGGGCAGGCGATGAAGCAACCCGCCACAGGTGTTCCGTGGCGTCCCTCGGACCGCATGCGCGGGTTGATGTTCGTGCTCGCGCTGCTGGGCCTCCTGGTCGCCTGCGGCCGCGCCCCGCTTGATCCCGCTGTCCTCGATACCTCGGTCACGTTCAGCACCACGGCGCTCGAGGAGCTCTCCCCTCGCGCAAGCTACCGCATTGGCATCAATGCCGAGATCACCGGCACGGGCGCGCCAATCGGCGATCTGGGGGTGCGGGCGGCGCGTCTGGCGGTGGAGGAGATCAATGCGGCCGGCGGGGTCAACGGCGTGCCCCTCGAGCTGGTGGTGCGCGACTGTCGCTCCGACCCCGACGAGGCGCTGGTCCAGTACCGCCTGGCCCTCGCCGAAGATCAGCTCACTGCGCTGATCGGGCCGTTCAAATCGGCCTACGCGGTGCGGATCGTGCCCGAGCACCGGCAGGCAGGCCTGCCTATGCTCATCGGCGCGACCAACGCGGCGCTTACTGATCAGGGTGGGCCGTACCTGTTTCGCATGCGGCCGAGCGACCGCCTGACGGCGGCGGCGATGACGGCGCTGGCAGTGGAGGAACTGGGCAGCCAGCGGGTCGTGATCGTTCACGATGCGGACGCTTTTGGCAGCGGCGGCGCCGATGGCATCGAGGCCGGCCTGCGCCAGCGCGGCCTGCGTCCGCTCGCCCGCGAGGCGTACCGCACCGGCGCGCGCGACTTCGACGCGCTGGCGCGCCGTGTGGCCGAGGCCGGCCCCGATGCGGTGTTGATCTATGGCACCAATACCACCGACGTGGGGCTGTTGCTCCGCGCCCTCCGCTACTGGCAGGTGGAGGGGGCGATCATCACCTCGCCGGGCGGGGCCAGCGCCGTTACCTACGGTATCGCCGCCGAGGCGCAGGACGGCATCTACGTCGCGCTGGACGCGCTGCTGGCGGCGACGCCGGCAGGGGCGCGCTTTGAACGGCGCTTCTACGAACGCTTCGGGTTGAGGCCCGACACCTACGTTGCCTGGTACTACGACGCCATCCATCTGCTGGCAGCGGCCCTGGAGCGCCGTCCACGCGGTTCTGAGGAGTTGCGCGTCGCTATCCGGGAGCAAACCTTCACGGGGGTGCAGGGTCGCTACCGCTTTGACGAGCGCGGCGAGGGCCTCCACGAGGTCGTGCTGGTGACGATGCGGGCCGGGCAACCGCGCGTGGTCGGCATGTACGGCGAGGGTGGTCTGCGCCGCGCGCCAGCCGAGGGCGTTGGACAGGGAGGCGCGCCGTGAGATCGCCCATTGCCATCTGGCGAGAACTGGCTGGCCGGCTAAGCCTGGCGAGCCGCCTCACCATCGCCATGCTGGTGGTGGCGATTCTGGCGATGGCCGGGTTGTTCTTCGAGTTGAGCCGGGCCAACCGCCAGGAGATCGAGCGCCTGCAGACGACCGCGCTGCAACACAGCGCGGTTGATCTCGCGCGACGTCTCGATGACCTGGTGCGCTCGGAGCGCAGCCGGGTGGCCAATCTGGCCCTCTCCCGTTCGGCGCAGGAGTTTATTGCCGCCCCGCCGGAGCGGCGCGCGCCGCTTTTCACGCCCACCCTGGCGGATTTCGGCAACTTCCTGGACTCGAATCAACCGTTCTACCGCGCGGTCCTGTTACTCGACCGGCGTGGCGAGGTGTTGCTGGCGACCGATGGGAGCTACATTGGCCTGCACTTCTCTGATAGCGCCTTCCTGCGGGCCGCCGCGCGCGGCGAAATCTACATGTCCGACCCGGGGATCTCGCCCCTTGACCGGAAGCCGGTGATCTGGCTCTCGGCGCCGGTGCGCCGACCCGGGGCGCCCGCCGCGGCGCCGCCCGACGGCGTGATCGCCGTGGCGCTCGCGCCCGAAGAGGTGTGGGAAGCGGTGGAGCGGGTGCGGATCGGAGAGCATGGCTACGCCATGCTGGTTGATGGCTACGGCATCCGCCTGGCCCACGGGCGCGACCGCCGCTACGTGTTTCGCGCCCTCGCCCCCCTCGCGCCCGACGCCTGGGCCGGGCTCCAGCGGGAGGGGCGCTTCGCCGATCTGCCCCATCTGGCCGATACGGCCAATCAGGAACTCCTCGCCCTGGTGCGCGCCGCGCCGCCGCGCCCGGTGTTGATCGCCCGCCCCGGGCCGGAAGCGGCCCGGGTCTTCTACAGCGTCGCGCCGCTCACCACCCGCGACTGGACGGTAGTAGCTATGCTCAGCGAGCGCGAGGTGCTGGCCCCGGCGGTCGGAGTAACGCTGCGGGGGATGGGGGTTACCCTGGTAGTGGTGGTGCTGCTGGGCCTGACCGTGGC
>JAOACN010000093.1 GCA_026417815.1 Chloroflexaceae bacterium
AGATGTGTATAAGAGACAGTCCATGTACACGTGAAACTCCGGCGAGAGTACGAAATAAACCACTTCAAAGACCAGGTCATACGCATCAATCCGGGCCAGATGGGCGCGGTCGAAGCGCACCTGCTCCTGGGCCTCGATGATCGAACGGATGATACCGGGAATGGCCCGCAAGGTATCAACGCCGGTTTCATACGATACCCCGATCGAAAAAACCACCCGCCGTTCCTGCATCCGTCCGAAGTTACGAATGCGACTCCCCAGCAAGTCGGTATTCGAGAAGATCAACTGCTCGCCCGAAATGCTGCGCACGCGGGTCGTTTTCAGGCCAATCTCTTCGACCGTGCCCATTTCGCTCCCCACACTGATGAAGTCGCCTACCACAAACGGCTTGTCAAGCGCGATGGAGAGCGAGGCGAACAGATCGCCGAGGATGTTCTGCACCGCCAGGGCAATGGCGATACCACCGATGCCGACGCTGGCCAGCAGGGCGGTCACCTCGACACCGGGGATGTTATCGAGGATGAGCAAAAAGAGCAGCACGTACAGCGCCAGCCGGGCGACGAAACCGAACAACCGGGCTGTGCCGGCGGCGGCCGGGTCCTGCTGGCGCGCCTCGTAGCGCGCCATCCAGCGGGCGATCAGCGTGTTGCCCCAGATGCCCAGTTGCACCAGGACAAGAATGATCGCCCCGGCGCGGAGGAAGGTTTTGACCCGCGGATCGAAGGCCAGCGTCAGGCTGCCGGCGTAGAGGGCCAGCAAAAACACGATG
This sequence comes from Chloroflexaceae bacterium, assembly GCA_026417815.1. GTDB lineage: Bacteria > Chloroflexota > Chloroflexia > Chloroflexales > Chloroflexaceae > JACAEO01. The sequence continues at coordinate 770 of JAOACN010000093.1, forward strand.
GGCCGCGCCGTGGTTCGGGTTACGGCATGGCCAATGTCGTCGAGGATGGTGTTGGTGATCGGCGGACCAAAGCGCAGGCGCCGGCTGAAGATCCAGCGCCCGATGGCCACGCCGAGCAGCACGAGGACCACCGTCAGCAGCGCCAGCAGCCAGCGCAGCAGCGTATTGCCAAGGATTACCTGGTCGAGGAGCGGGAAATCAGGCATAAGGCTGGAGATGAAACTCCGTTCCGAATCAATATCTGCCGTGAGGGCCGTGAACGGAGCGACAGATCACGCAGCCTTATGATAGCAGATGTTCCTCAGGTGAAAATAGGCCGAACGGGAGAGGGTACTGCTGGTGCAACGTCTTCGGGGCAAACCCATGGCTGGCTGGTTCTGGCGGCGTAGTCGCCAGAACCAACCAGCCATGATCCTTCGGGCGGTTGCGTCGCTCCAGCCCCCACCTGATGGGAGGTCTGAGGTGCAGCAAAGGCGCCAGCGAAGCCTTACCAGGCCAGCAGATCCATAAACTCGTTGACCGGGGTTTGCTCCAGGCGGCGCGCGTCGAGACACACGTCGGCGATCTGATCCACCCGGCGGGCCGAATAGTGGCCGGCAAGGGCCTGGGCGAACTTGCGTTGCAGCTTCGGAATGCCTTCGCTGCGCCGGGCGCGATGACCGATCGGGTATTCCACTGCGATCCGCTCGGTGGCGCTGCCATCCTTGAAGAACACCTGCACGGCGTTGGCAATCGAGCGTTTTGCCGGATCCAGGTAGTCACGGCTCCACTGGGGATCCTCGGTGACGACCATCCTGGCGCGAAGGGCGTCAATGCGGGGATCGGCGGCCGCGGCGTCGGTGTAATCGTCCGCCGTGAGCCGTCCGAAGATCAGCGGCACCGCGACCATGTACTGGAGACAGTGGTCACGATCGGCGTAGTTGTGCAAGGGGCCAACCTTGCTGATGATGCGGATGGCGGCCTCGTGGGTGGTCAACTCGATACGCTCGATCTGGTCAAGCCGGTCCCGCACCAGGGGATGCAGTCGCAGCGCGGCTTCAACCGCCGTCTGAGCGTGAAACTCGGCTGGATAGCTGACCTTGAAGAGGATGTTCTCCATGACGTAACTGCCCAGCGGGCGCTCCAGGGTGACAGGTTGGCCCTTGAAGAGCACATCCTGGAACCCCCAGCGGGGCGCGGAGAGGGCCGAGGGATAGCCCATTTCGCCCTTCAGGGTGAGCAACGCCAGGTGCACGCCGCGGCTGGTGGCGTCGCCGGCGGCCCACGACTTGCGCGAGCCGGTGTTGGGGGCATGGCGGTAGGTGCGCAGGGGATGTCCGTCAATCCAGGCGTTCGAGAGCGCGTCAACAATCTGGTCGCGATCGCCGCCCAGGAGCCAGGTCGCCACGGCGGTTGAGGCGACCTTCACCAGGATCACGTGGTCAAGCCCCACCCGATTGAACGAGTTGTTCAACGCCAGCACACCCTGGATCTCGTAGGCTTTGACCGCCGCATCCAGGACCAGGCGCATCGTCAGAGGCGCCTTCCCATTCGCCACCCGCAACCGGCTCAGGAAATCGGCGACCGCCAGGATGGCGCCGTAGTTATCCGAGGGATGGCCCCATTCAGCCGCCAGCCAGGTATCATTGTAGTCGTAGGCGCGGATGAGCATCCCGTTGTCGAACGCGGCCTTCACCGGATCGAGCTGGTATGGCGTACCGATGACCCGGGCGCCGTGCGGCGTCACCGTGCCGGGCACCACCGGCCCGAGCAGCTTGGTGAACTCAGGTGAGCTAAAGGCCATCACGGCGCAGGCGATCGAGTCGAGCAGGGTGTAACGGGCCGTATCCTCGGCCAGAATACCCTCGACCTCGTAGTTGAGAACATAGTCGGCGATGGTGGTGAGCAACCCATCAGGAGCGGGGCGATCGTTCAGGTCGTAGGTGCTGCCCATGGCGGTTCTCCTTTACGGCCTGTCACTCAACGGCAAGAACGGCTGCGGAGCAGGGCCGATATACTCGGCGCTGGGGCGGATGAGCTTGTTATTGTGGCGCTGCTCAAAGGCGTGCGCGGCCCAGCCCGCCGTGCGCGAGACCACGAAGATCGGCGTAAACAGCTCGGTGGGGATGCCACAGCAGTGGTAGACCACGGCCGAGTAGAAGTCGAGGTTGGGGAAGAGCGAGCGTTCGCGTCGCATCACTGCCTCGATGCGCTCAGCGACCGCGTAGAGCATCGGCTCACCCACCAGGGCGCTCAGCCGTTGTGCCCAGGGCTTGATAATGTCGGAGCGTGGATCCGACTTCTTGTAGACGCGATGACCGAAGCCCATAATCAACTCTTTGCGCTTCAACAGCTCCATGACCCCGGCCTCGGCTTCATCGGGGTTGCTGAAGCGCTGGATCAGCATCATGGCCGCCTCGTTCGCGCCGCCGTGCAGCGGCCCCTTCAAGGCCCCGATCGCTGCCGTGATGGCCGAGTGCAGATCGGCGCGCGTTGAGACCACCGTGCGCCCCACGAAGGTCGAGGCGGTGAACTCGTGCTCGGCATAGAGGATGAGCGAAATGTCCAGCGCCTTGCGGAACACTTCCTCCGGCTTCTCGCGATGCAGCATGGCCAGGAAATGACCGGCCAGACTCTCCTCGTCGGTGGAGGTATCAATGCGCTTGCCGTTGTTGGCGTAGTGGTGCCAGTAGCAGATCATGGCCGGGAACGTCGCAATCAACCGGTCGGCGGCCTGCTGCGGGGTTTGAAAGCGGTTCTCGGCCTCCAGCGCGCCAAGCATCGAGCAGCCCGTGCGCAACACGTCCATCGGGTTCACGCTGGCCGGAATCTGCTCCAGCACCGCCTTGACCGCGGCGGGCAGATCGCGCAGCTTCTTCATCTGGCGCATGTAGCGGATCAGTTCCTTCTGGTTGGGCAGGTGACCGTAGATCAGCAGATAGGCCACTTCCTCGAAGGTTGCGTTGGCGGCGAGGTCGGCGATGTCGTAGCCACGATAGGTCAGGCCAATCCCGCTCTGGCCAACGGTGCAAATGGCGGTTTCTCCAGCGACAACGCCGGCCAGACCGGCGGTGCTCTTCGCAGTGGTCACGAGCGATCCTCCTTCGCATACAGACGGTCAAGTTGCTGTTCGTAGGCGTGGTACCCGAGCACCTCGTAGAGTTCGCTGCGGGACTGCATGCTGTCCAGGACGCTCCGTTGCGTGCCTTCGCGACGAATGCTCTCGTAGGTGCGTATGGCCGCCGCGCTCATCGCGCGGAACGCCGAGAGCGGGTAGAGAGCGAGGCCAACACCGGCTTCCGCCAGTTCTGCGGTGGTGAACAGGGGCGTCATTCCGAACTCGGTCAGGTTGGCCAGAATGGGCACGGGCACGGTCGTAGCGAAACGACGATAGTCATCGAGCGAGGTCACCGCCTCGGCGAAGATAACATCGGCGCCTGCCTCGGCGTAGGCGTGGGCGCGCTCGACCGCGGCGTCGAGCCCTTCGACGGCAACCGCATCGGTGCGGGCCACCACGACCAGACCGCTCGCGGAGCGCGCATCAAGGACGGCTTTGAGCCGATCGACCATCTCCATCGTCGAGACGACCGCCTTGTTGGGGCGATGGCCGCAGCGTTTGGCCTGGATCTGATCTTCGATCTGCACGGCCGCGGCGCCGGCCCGGATCAACTCCCGCGTGGTCCGCGCAATCATCAGGGCCCCGCCCCACCCCGTGTCAATGTCCACCAGCAACGGAAGCGGGCAGGCCGCCGTAATGCGCCGCGTCTCTTCCGTCACCTCGGAGAGGATCGTCAGTCCCAGATCGGGCAAGCCGAAGCACGCATTCGCCACCCCGGCCCCCGAGAGGTAGAGGGCGCGAAAGCCGGCCCGGGCCGCGAGCAGGGCGCTGTAGGCATTGATGACCCCGACAATCTGGAGGGGCCGCTCGGCTGCCATTGCCGCGCGAAAACGCTCACCAGGGGCGCCTTGATGATTCATTGCCGGTCCTCCCTGAACTCCTGATATACGAAAAATATATCACGAATAATTTTTCGTATATCGCCGGACAGGTAGTTTCACGCCCACCCGTTTGAACGGGGCAGGCGCGCCCATCGCCCATCACGCCTCCCCGCCCCGCGGGCCGCGGTCGCGTTTGCGGAGGGTGTCGCTGCGCTCCCATTCACTCGCCCGCAGCCGGCTGAGCGCCCGCCAGGACGGCGCCAGCTCGACGCGACCAAGCTCGCGCACCAGCTGGCGCGCGGCCAGTCCCACGATGGCCGTGTAGGTGGGATAGGCTATTTCCAGATCCGCCAGTTGCGACACCTCCATGCCCGCCGCCATCCCGGCCGCCACCACCTGCACGATTTCCAGCGCGTGGACGCCAACCACATGCGCCCCCAGCAGCCGCCCGCTGTCGCGCGCGACGATGAGCTTGCAGGCGCCGTGCCTGACCCCGTCAATCACGGCGCGATCCAGGTCACTGTACGGCACAACCGCTACCGCGCAGTCGTGGTGCGCGCGAGCCTGATCTTCGCTCAACCCAACCGAGCCATACTCAGGATCGGTAAAGCCACCGTGGGGCACAATCGCCAGCGAATTCGCGCGTCTGGTTTCGAGCACGGCGTTCTCGGCCGCGATGCGGCCTTCATGGCTGCCGCTTTGCACCAGCATGACCCGGCCGGTGACATCGCCCGCGGCGAAAATGTGTGGCGCCGAGGTGCGCAGGGTGTCATCCACCACGATGTAGCCCCGCTGATGCTCAACGCCCGCGGCCTCCAGGCCCAGCGACGCGATGTTGCCCGCCCACCCCACGGCCAGCAGCACGGCGTCGCAATTGATCGCATGCTGCACGCCGGAATGAGTGAAATGGACCACACGTTCCGCTTCGCGGCGTTCGATGCGTTCGATGCCTGCTATTCCACAAACCACCCGGATGTCGCGCCGGGCGAAGGCCTGTTCCAGTTCCGCGCCGATGAGCGGGTCGGCGCGACCCATCAGGCGAGGGCCAGTTTCCAGAAGGGTAACCTCGCAGCCAAAGGCGGCGAAGATCGAGGCAAGCTGGCAACCGGTGGCGGCGCCGCCCACAATCACCAGCGCGCGCGGCAGACGTTCCAGCGTCCAGATGTCCCGATAGCTGAGCGCATATTCATTACCGGGAACATCAAGCCGGCGCGACTGGCCGCCTACACAGATGATGAAACGCTCCCCCTCCAGCCGTTCGCCCGCGGGCAGCGCCAGGGTGTACGGATCAAGAAAGCGGGCCTCGCCCGCCGCCTCAAACACCACCACCCCTGCCGCCCGAAGGTGTTCGCGAAGATGCTTCTTGTAGTGGACGGTCTCTATCGTCTGGCGCACCCGTTCCAGAAGCCCGGGAAAATCAAGCGCCGGCGCCGCGCCCGTCAGTCCATACGACGGGAACTGCCCGGCGTCCCGCACCAATCGCGCCGCTCGCGCCAGCACGCGCGTGGGCACAACACCGTCGTTGAGACAAATGCCGCCGAGCTGGTCGCGTTCAACCAACGCCACGGTGGCGCCCAGCTCGCGCGCCCGAAGCGCGGCGGTTACGCCGCTGGGTCCGCCGCCGATCACGATCACGTCATACATGCCTGGCACGTTGTCTCCTTCGTAGTATGAGAAATGTATCACGATTTATATGTCGTATTTTAGACCCTGACCGCTTCGCATGACACATCCATCCGGGCAGGTTCTGGTACGCAGGGAGCTAACACCCATTCCGTCGGGGGGATAGTGTGTGCATCTCCCTGAAAACACACTCACCGCAGAGGGCGCCGAGAGGCGCAGAGGGTTTCAAAAAGGCCATCCTCTGCGCTCCTCTGGCGTGCTCTGCGGTGAGCCTGAACAAGCATCGCGCCGGATCGCCGGGTTTCTCGTGTATCATGAGCGCTATGGTGACCACAGACGATCTGCGCTCCATCGCCCTGTTTGCCAGCCTCGACGCGCCGCCCCTCGCCGACACGGCCCGCCGGGTGCGCCGGTGCACCTTTCGCCCCGGACAGCACATCATGCTTGAAGGCGAGCCGGCCCCCGGCCTGTTTATGGTGCTCCGCGGGCGCGTGCGGCTCTCCCGCACCGCTCCCGACGGACGCGAGCAGGTGCTGGCCATGGTCGGCCCCGGCGAGCACTTCAACCCTGTGCCGCTCTTCGACGGCGGCCCCAACCCTACCACGGCCAGGGCGATGAGCCCCGTGGTCTGCCTGCTCCTGCCCCGCGAGGATCTGCTGGCCCTGATCCGGCGCCATCCCGACCTGGCCCTGGCCGCCCTGAGCGCCATGGCCGGGCAGTTGCGCGAGCTGGTGACCCTGGTGGAGGATCTGGCCTTCCGCTCGGTGCGCGCCCGCCTGGCCCGGCTATTGCTGGCCGAGGCCGGCGAAGGCGCCGCCGAACTGACCCATCAGGAACTGGCCGAACGCACCGGCACCGTCCGCGAGATCGTCGGGCGCGCGCTGCGCCGTCTGGCCGAGGAGGGCCTCGTGCGCCTCGAACGTGGCCGCGTCATTGTGCTTGACCCGGCGGGCCTGGCCCGCGTGGTTGAGGAGTAGGGCGCGCGCCCTTCCTTCAGAGGGGCGCCGGTGTCAGGTGAGGAGGTTCGGAGGGGCTGCACCCCTCCGAGCTTTCCCCTTCCTGGTGCGGCGTCCACGCAGGTGGACGCCCGGCGCGCCGCCCGCCAGACGCGACTTCGGTCGCCACCTTCGTAACCCGAGGCGCCATGTGGGTAATGCATGGCGCGCGGGAGAGGCCCGCCCCGAGAGGAAGGGAGCGGGAGGAGGGTCACAGGCGCATTGGAATGGCGAAAACTCCTTCTCGCACCAACAACTGTATACCTGAGAGGAAGGGGATAGGGGGCGAGGGTCGTAAGCGCACCGGCATGCCGTAAACCCCTGCTCGCTCGAAAAACCCTGCACTTCAAAGGGTTCAGGCAGGTCCGCTCCCTCCCTGGCCTGAAATGAGACTTTAGTAGTAGATCGCCGTCTGCAGACTTAGTAATCTGTTCCTGAACAACCATCAAGGAACGCCGCCTGGCGTCACCGTAAAGTGTTCCTGGAGGAGTAGAGCCGTGGCGTACATCATCGCTGAGCCGTGTATCGGAACGAAGGATGCGTCGTGTGTGGCCGTCTGCCCGGTGGACTGCATCTACGAAGGCGAGGATCAGTACTACATCAACCCCGACGAGTGCATTGACTGTGGCGCCTGCGAGCCGGAGTGCCCGGTCGAGGCGATCTTCCCCGACGACTCGGTCCCCGAGCAGTGGAAGAGCTACATCGAAAAGAACCGCAACTTCTTCGGCGCCTGAACACGGGCCATTGCCGGGAGGGTTTGGGAGGGCAAAGCCCTCCCAACATGATTCTGCAGGGGAGACCCGGAAGGGCTGCGCCCCTGCAATGTTGGGAGGGCCAGCGGCCCCCATACCCCCCACTGCGACGCGTTCGCGTTGTCGCCTCAGGCGGCGACGTCGCACGAGGCGCTACCCGCTTTCTCTCAAGAGGCGCTCGTAATCTTCGGGCGTGTCCAGATCTTCCACAACTGCGGGGTCATCCACGTCGAGCCAGTGCATTGCATCAGCGTAGCGCGCCAGCACCGGGCGCGCCCCCAGGTCGCCCTCCAGGGCGCGCACCTCGGCGAACAGACGCTGCGCCAGCAGCACCGGCGTGCCCCGTTGCCCCCGGTAACGCGGCGCCACCGCCGCGACCTCCGGCGTGGCCTCGAAGGCGATGATCAGGCGGTTAACCAACTCCGCCGTGACACGGGGCTGATCAACCAGCAACACCACCACCGCGCCAGCACTGGCCGGCACGGCTTCCAGGCCGCAACGCAGCGAAGCTGCCTGCCCGCGGGCGTGTTCCGCGCACACCACGCGCCGCACCGCGCCATCCAGATCCTCCAGCGCCCCGGCTACCTCTTCGGCGTAGGCCCCCAGCACCACGACCAGCCCCGCCAGGCGGCTCGCCAGCGCCACTTCGGCCACGTGGCGCACCAGTGGACGACCCTGCCAGGGCAGCAATTGCTTTGGGCGGCCCATGCGGGCCGAGCGCCCCGCAGCCAGGAGGATGCCGTGTACGATCATTGCCTGGCTCCGCCATTCATAGAAGTGTGGAGGTGTGGAGGTGTGGAGGTGTAGAGATGTAGAGGTGTCGAAGAACACTTCTACACCTCAATACCCCTACCCTTCCGCTACGACCTCGATCACCCGCCGGACGAGCGCCGGCTCGTCTTCGGCGAGGACGGTGCGGAGGTCGAAGAGCAGCCGTTCAGCAACAATGCGCGCCACGATGGCGGGCGCGCCCACCCGCAGGCGCGCCGCGCAACGCTCGGCGCCTGCCGGCCCGGGGGCCACGGCCACCCCCGCGCTGGGCAGGGTTTCCCCGGGCAGCGAACCGCCCCCTACGGCGCTCTGACAGACGACGACTTCGGCCTGGAGACCGGCGGCGCTCAGCGCCGTCGCTACGGCCATGGCGCGCGCCTGGAGCGTTTCCAGGGGCGCGCCGATCATGCGCCACACGGGGATCTCCTCGGTCGCGCGGCCCCGCAGGTAACTCTGCAGCGTTGCTTCCAGACCGGCGATGGTGGTCTTGTCCACCCGCAGGGCGCGGGCCAGGGGGTGCTGGCGCAGCCGCTCGACCAGATCGCGCCGGCCCACGATCAGGCCGGCCTGTGGCCCGCCGAGCAGCTTATCGCCGCTGAAGGTCACCAGGTCGGCCCCGGCGGCCACGCTTTCCTGCACCGTTGGTTCCGGCGCCAATCCGTAGGGAGTGGTGGGAAGGAGGGTGCCGCTCCCCAGGTCATCGAGCAGCGGCACGCCGCGGGCCTGGCCCACTTCCGCCAGTTCGGCCAGCGCCGGTTCATGCACAAAGCCGATCAGGCGGAAGTTGCTGCTGTGAACGCGCAGCAGCAGGGCAGTGCGCTCGTTGATGGCGGCGGCGTAGTCGCGGGCGTAGGTGCGGTTCGTGGTGCCGACCTCGACCAGCACGGCGCCGCTCTGCCGCAGCACGTCGGGGATGCGAAACCCGCCGCCGATCTCCACCGCCTGCCCGCGGGAAACAATCACCTCCCGTCCGGCGGCCAGGGCGATCAGCGCCAGGTAAACCGCGGCGGCGTTGTTGTTGACCGCCATGGCTGCCTCGGCCCCGCTGAGCCGGGTCAGCAGGCGCTCCAGATGCACGGTGCGGCTGCCCCGTTCGCCGCGCTCCAGGTCATACTCCAGGTTCGAGTAGCCCCTTCCCACCTCGGCCATGGCCGTCAGGGCCGCGGCGCTGAGGGGCGCGCGGCCCAGGTTGGTCTGGATGATCACGCCGCTGGCATTGATCACCGGGCGCAGGCTGGGCGTGAGCCACTGTTCGATCCGCGCGCGCACCCCGCGCGCCAGGGCCTCGAGGGACAGGTCTTGCGGAACGGGCGCCTCGCCGTGCCGGAGGGCGCGGCGCGCGGCGTCGAGCTCGGCGCGGGCAGCCTCACGCAACAGAGCCTGCGGCATCGCGTCGCCCAGGTCGGCGCGCGCGGCGAGTATGAGCCGGTCAACGCTGGGCAAATCGCGCAGGCGGGTCATCGCGGCGCCCTACACTCGCAGCGCCTCGGCCTCGGCGCGGGCCAGGGCCGCTTCACTCTCAGGCGTCGGCGGGGGCGTCGCGCCACGTCCGGGCCGGGTGCGCTCGAATGCCGCGCGCAGCACGGCCTCGTACTCCGGGGCCAGTTGCCGCTTGCGCCGGCCCATGACCGTGCGCGCCACGCTGATCATGCTTTCGATGCGGTACTCGCGAAAGACCTCGCCGCCCCAGGTGAAGTGCGGCACATTTTTGGGCGCGCTGTGCAAGCCAAAGACATTGCTGCCCGTCCCGATGACCGTGCCGCCCGTGAGGTGCAGCCCGATGCCCAGTTTGACGTGATCGGCCAGAAAGCATCCCAGCTTGATCAGCCCGCTGTCGAACTGGCCCAGACCTTCAAGCACCACACGGATATGGCCATAGTTGTTCTTCAGATCGCTGTTCGTGGTCATCGCGCCGATGTTGACCCATTCGCCCAGCCAGGAGTGCCCCAGGAAGCCATCGTGGTGTTTGTTGCTGTAGCCGTGGATGATACTGGCTTCCACCTCGCCGCCTACGCGGCAGACCGGGCCAATGGCGGTTTCGCCGCGGATGCGGGCGCTGGCGATCAGGGTGCCCGCGCCGATGTACACCGGCCCCTGAATAAAGCTAAACGGTTCAATGTGCGCGCCGCTGTCGATAAACACCGGCCCATCGCGCCCGTCGAGCACCAGCGGCCCATCGAGGCGCGCGTCAGGCGCGACATAGACGTGCTCGCCGCGCACGACCACCTGCGGGTCATCGCCGGTGTAGAGCGGCAGGCGCTGCTGCAGCGTCGGCAGGTCGCGCACCAGTTGCTCGCCACAGTGGGCGATCATGTCCCACGGGTAGCGCAACAGCAGCGGCGGTTCATCGGGGCCAATCTCGCGCGCGCGGGCGAACCGCAGCAGTTCGTCGCGGACGTCGGCGGCAGCCTGGTCGCGCAGAAAGTACAGCACCGCCGAGGCCAGAGCTGGAGAAAGACGCGCGCCAAGGAGCGTCTCGCCGGCAAGGTAGACCGTATTCAGCGGTTCGGCGAGGAGTTGCCCCAACCAGCTCAGGTCGAGCGCGCGGCCATTGACCAGCACAATCGCCTCGCCCACGCGGAGGAACGCCGCCATCCCTTCCCTGGGCCCGTAGAAACCCATCAGGTAGGCCCGGGCCAGACCCAGGGCCTCGCACCCCGTGGGCATGTCCGGACCAGCGACCGCGGCGGCCCGCTCGCGGGTCGAGAAAGCGCCGCAGCGCATCTCAAAAACCGGGCGGGCCTGGGTCAGCGAGGCGAAGTTGCGCCAGAGTTCGTCCTCAAAAACGATGATTGTCATGGTTTGCAGGAGTCAGGCATTTCACGGGAAAGAGGTTCTCGGAGGGACGCAGGCCCGCCGAGCCTCCGCTGAGCCATGGTTCACACCTGAGTCAGAGATGGAGAGCGCGGGGAGGCACTGCCTTCCCGCGGCGCCCTTCCCCCGGGAGGGTCTCAGGCCCCCCGGACGATTTCCCGTTCCGGTGCGGCGCGGTGAAGTCGCTCCGCACCGGAACGAGGCTTTCGGAAAAAGCGGTCTCGTTGGCGTACTAGGTTCGCCGGATCAACTCCAGAATGGCATGGCCAAGTTTCTGACTATCGTGGCGCAGCACGCGCACGGCGCGACTCTCGGTCGGGTTGCTGAGCGACGCAGTGTACTGAATGACCGACGAGGCCAGGTCGGCTTCGATCACCACACTGCCCTCGATCATCACCTGCTGGTGCGTGACCTTGCCCCCGGGCAACAGGGTGGTCTCCTCGTACTCCTCAGGATCAAGGTAGACGGGCGACTGGTTGGCCGCCGCGTAGAGCTGGTAGATCTCCGGGTCAATGCGCTGGGCATTCACCAGCACATAGTCGGGAGTGAAGCCGCCGAAGCGTTTGATCGCCGCGATATGCTCGGCGACTCCGAACCCGGTGGTGCGGCCGGGTTCGGTCATAAGATTGCAGACGTAGATCTTCCGCGCCGGGCTCCTGGCGATGGCTTCGCGCAGTTCATCAATCAGCAGGTTAGGCAGAATGCTCTCGAAAAGGCTGCCTGGCCCCAGCACGATCGCATCGGCATCGCGGATGGCCTCGGCGGCCAGGCGCGTGAGGCGGGGCGGTTCGGCGCCGTTGTGTTCAAGGAACAGCCGCTCGACATGACGCTCGGCAATGGTCGGGTCGAGGTTGAGCCGCCGCACGTCCATGCGCGTCCCATCGTCGAGTTCGGCAACCACCCCGATCGGCTCGGGGGTGGGCACCACATAGTAGACGTTCTGCATGTTGAAGAGGCCAGCGGCCCGGTAGTAATACTCCACCGGGTCCTGTACCGGTACAATGCAGGTAAGCCGGCGCACCTGCTCCCCGATGGAGCTGAGAACGAGCAGCCCTGGACCGCCCGAAAGCACGGTGATCGCCGGTGGCGCGTCGCGCCGGTAGCCGAGCACCAGGTCATCGCTTCCCTCGGTCTGCGGGTCAGGGATAGGAATGACCACCACCCCGCTCAGGCGCCAGATACCAAAGGCCAGCACCCCCAACCCTACCAGTATCATGAGCGCGCCCCGCAGGGGACGCGGAAGGAACTGCAGGGTCAATATCGAAACGAAGGGAGGTAACCCTTCAACCGTCTGATAGATATGGATAAACAGATAGGCCACACCAAGCGAGACCAGCACGACGCCAACAAACGTCAGTGCGAGCGGCCAGGTGAGATGGCTCAGCGACGAGAGGCGACGGGTGACTGATTGCATATCGTTTCGGAAGGTGATGAGGGGTATGCGCCTGGGGGGACCGGCGACCCTGGCCGGTCAGATTTGCAGCAACTGTTTCCGCTGGGCATCAATCAGGTCGCGCAGATTGCCGCCGCTGCGAGCGACCATCTCGGCGCAGAGCAAGCCTGCCAGAATGCCATCAGGGTAGCGGGCATAGCGTCCCAGCGTGAACTGCCCATCGGCGGTCGCAGCCAGGACGGGCGGTATGCGATCACGGGCCACCAGTGTCGCGAGGTGCGCTTCCGGGTCCCCGGCGATTTCGATCTTCAGGCCGGTGGCGTCTTCCCAGGCGGTCAGATGGGCCGGGCCGGCGAGCGGCGTCCCGGCGGCAGGCGCCGGAACAACGACCGTTCCACGCTGGCGATGCTGGCGCGCCAGGTAGGCGGCGAGCAGCAACCCCGTTTCGGCCGGGTCGAATTGCTCACCGTGCCTGTCAATCAGGGCCATCGCGGCGCCATCGGCGGAGATGGCCAGACCAAGGTGCGAGTCGCTCTCGCGCACCAGCTTTTTCAGCCGGGTAAGACTGTTCGCCACCGGTGTCGGTGATCCGCGGGCGAACAACGGATCATGTTCGCGGTTGATTTCGATCGCCCGGGTCTGCCCGCTCTCGCCGAGCAAGGCAGGAAAGATCCCTGCGCCGGTGCCATGCATCGCATCAACAAAGAGGGTCATGGACGTCCGGCGAATAAGATCGATCTCCACTGCGGCCCGCAGCGCCTTCAAATACAGATCGCGCACGTCCACCATCAACTCGGCGGGCGGATCGCCAGTCGGCGGGAAGGCCGCGGGTAGCGGCGCAGAGTCAACGGGAACGAGCGAAAGGTTGGCCTGCTCGGTGAGGAGCACCAGTCCATTATAGTAGTAGGCCTGGTTCCCCGCAGAGACGTACAGGGCCGTATCGGCGACGCGCTGATCAAGGGCGTGGTACACCGCCGGCAGCGGCGCCGGGGAGGCGGCCAGCGTCGCGTGGACCCCCTCTCGTTGCAGCAGGGTGGCCAGATCACGGGCGAAGAGGCTGCCCATAAAGCGCGTATCGTAGGCCACCAGACAACTCAGGCCGCGCTCGCCAAGCTGGCTGGCAATGGCCAGGCCGCGCCGCCGCACCTGATCGAGCGTAAAATCGGCAGCAACAACCGCTGCCCAGACCTGGGCGTCGGGCCGATAGCGAACACTCATACGCGCCTTCGGAACTCTTCCACCACGCCCATCATCAGGTCACGAATGGCCAGGGCACGCTCCATGGTTTGCGCCTCGAAGCGATTGGTGAGCGCGGGCTCGGTATTCGACGCGCGAAGCAGCCCCCAGCCGTCGCCGAAGTCCACGCGGACGCCGTCCACATCGATGACGCGATACGCGCCGCTGAAGCGTTCACGCACGTACTCGATGGCCTGGAACTTGAGCTCCTCCGGAAAGGGGATGCGACCCTCATCGAGGGAGGGCAACTGCGGGTAGGGCGCCAGCACCTCGGCAAGCGTCGTTCCCAACTGCGTCAGGGCCGAGAGGAGATAGGCCCCGGCAAAGGCGCCATCATCGTAGAAATGGCGCGGGATGGGGAACATGATGTGCCCGCTGAGTTCCCCGCCCAGAACGGCGCCGGTCTCGCGCATCTTTGCCGAAAGATTGGGATAGCCGGTTTTCCACATGACCGGCGTGCCGCCGAGGTCCTCGATGGCCCGGGGGAGCACCGCGCTGCACTTCACATCGAAGACGACCGGCCCGCGTCGCTGCCCGAGGAGGTAGGTCGCCAGGGCGATCAGGTAGCGGTCGGCGAACACGATGGCGCCATCGCGATCCACCACGCCGAGGCGGTCGCCATCACCATCGAGACCGATGCCCAGATCGGCGCCATGGGCGCGCACCGCGGCGATCAGGTGTTGGAGATTCTCGGCCTTGAGCGGATCGGGGTGATGGTTGGGAAAGGCGCCGTCGGGTTCGATGAACAACGGCACGACTTCCAGCCCGAGGGCTTCGTAAAGGCGGAGACCGATCGGCCCGGCCACCCCGTTGCCAGCGTCGAGCACCACCCGCGGTCGCCGCCCGCTGAAGGGCAGCACCCTGACGGCGCTCTCCACGTAGGCCGCGCTCACATCAACCTGGCTCAGGCTCCCGCTGCCGCCGGGAAATTCACCGGCCAGCGCGATACGTCCGAGCGTCCGGATCTCCTCGCTGCTCAACGGCTCACTCCCGTAGCGCGGATGCGCCCGGCGCAACTTCAGCCCGTTGAACTCGGGGGGGTTGTGGCTGGCAGAAACAATCGCCCCTCCATCGGCGCCAAGGTGCTCGACCGCAAAATACATCACCGGGGTCGGCGCCTGGCCGATGTCAATCACGTCGCAGCCAGTGGCGCGCAGACCCTGGATCAAAGCCGCCTGAAACCGCGGCGAACTCAACCGCGCATCGCGCGCCACCACAATGCGCCGCAGACCCTGGTCGCCAAAGTAGGCGCCCACGGCCTGCCCGAGACGGGCATAGATCCCCTCGTCAAGGTCGCTGCCAACAACGCCGCGGATGTCGTAGGCGCGAAAGATCGTCGGGTTGAGCGGTACACCCATGGCGCGCTCCTGGGAGCCGATGACTGAGGGTGATCGTAACGTATCGGCGCGCATCCGTCAAGGTTCTTTACAAGGCGTATGTCATCCGCTATAATCGTTGTGTCAACGGTAAACAATTGCGCAGCCGAAGGGGTCTGCGATCGTTGACCCGACTGAGAGCAACGCTCTCGGTTTCTTCTTTTCGTCGCCTGGAGCAGGGTTCGCACCCTCTGCGGCCCTTCCACGCTGTAGCTCCTACGGCGATTGGACAGCACAGAGGCAGCCACACAATGACAGACAAGACGACGTACCTCACACGTGAGGGCCGCGCCAGGCTCGAGGCCGAACTCGAGCACCTCCAGACGGTTGAGCGTAAACATGTTGCGGAGCGCATCGCCGCGGCCAAGGAACTCGGCGACATCTCTGAGAGCGGGGAGTACGAAGACGCGAAAAAGGCGCAGGCCTTGCTTGAAGGTCGCATCCGCGAACTGAAGAGCCTCCTCTCCCGCGCCGAGACGATCGACGACGAGCAGACCAGCAATGGCGAGGTTCGCGTCGGCTCCTCGGTAACCGTGCGCTTTGATGAAGACGGCGAAGAAGAAACCTGGATGATCGTTGGCAGCGCCGAAGCCAATCCCCGTCAGGGGCGCATCTCCAACGAGTCGCCGATTGGCGCCGCTATCCTTGGCAAGCGTCCGCGCCAGAAGGTTACCGTGCAAACCCCCTCCGGCGTCATGAAACTGACCATCGTCAGGGTGCGCTAGACAGGCGGCGGAACGCAGCCGCTTTCCCCACCTCTCCATCGGAGAGGTGGGGGTTTTTTTGTGTCCTGCCCTGTGTCACCCCGAGTCCTTCGGCGGAGGTTACCCTGAGCGCAGCGAAGGGCTCAGGGCTTCGGCCTGTCTCTTATACACATCTCCGAGCCCACGAGACC
>JAOACN010000119.1 GCA_026417815.1 Chloroflexaceae bacterium
GGCGGCCTCGGCACCATTCACGTCTATTGCAACCCCTGGGGGCCGTCCGACAGCCGGCCCACGCTGGCCGGGCCGGGCCCGTTGATGCGAGCGGCGTTGCAGGCGGGCACCAGTCAGGGCCGTGGCGGGCTGGGGTCGGTCATCCTCTGGGCCTCCGGCAACGGGCGCGGTTCGCTGGACAATGCCAACTACGACGGCTACGCCAACTCCCGTTACGTCATCGCCGTCGGTGCCTGTGACAACCGTGGCCTGCCCACGCCCTACGCCGAGCCGGGTGCCTGCGTGTTCGTCTGCACCCCTTCGGAGGGCGGTCCCGGTCCAAACTCGCAAATCACCACCACCGACCGCACCGGGGCGCTGGGCCGCAACACCGACCCCGTCAATGGCGACTACTTCAACAGCTTCGGCGGCACTTCGGCGTCGGTGGGCATGGCGGCGGGCGTGGCTGCGCTGGTGCTCGAGGCCAACCCCAGCCTGGGCTGGCGCGACGTGAAACACCTCTTCGCACTGACCTCGACACGCATCGCGTCCACCAACGCGGGCTGGGTCACCAACGCGGCCGGTTACGCGCATCACGACACGTTCGGTTTCGGCCTGCTGAACACGGCCGCCGCCGCCAGTCTGGCCCAGACCTGGACCAATGTCCCCGCGGAGGTGGAGCTGAACACCGGCACCCTCCCGGTCAACCAGCCCATTCTGGACGGCACGGGCCTCGCCCTCACCAACCCGGTCTTCGGACCGCCGGTCACCAGTTCGGTCACCGTGCCGTTCCCGCTCGTGCTCGAAACCGTGAGCGTCAGCTTCAACGCCACCCACACCTACCGGGGCGACGTGGAGGTGGTGTTGACCTCGCCAAGCGGAGTGGAAAGCGTGCTGGCGGGCATCCGCAACGATTCCGGCGACCACTACACCAACTGGGGGTTCACCACGGTGAAGAACTGGGGCGAGTTCGCCGCCGGCACGTGGACGCTGCGCGTGCGCGACGGCATCACGAATGACTCCGGCCACTTCAACCACTGGGCGCTCACCTTCCACGGCACGCCCGTGGCCGTGCCGCCGCTCATCACGCACCTTGCCCCGGCGCCAGGGGGCCAGTGGCAACTCACCTTCCATTCCCAGCCCGGCCTGAAATATCAGGTCTTTCACACCGCCGAGCTGACCACTCCCATCTGGACGGCAGTGGGTCCGCCCACGATGGCCACCGCCGCGCGCACCACCGTTCTCGTGTCCGCACCCGCGCTACCGCGCGGATTTTTCCGGGTTGCCCCTGTGCATTGAGCCGGCGCCCGAACGCCGCGCGGCGCTCGGGGCCTCCCACTCTGATTGTGCGGCCAGGCCCGCCTCACCGGGCGCAGCGGCCGATTGCCGCGCATCGGTCGCGGGGATACGGTCGAGGTCAACCGGCCGGGTTGAGCATGAAGATCACGGACGATTACAACGCAAAAATTCGGCTCTGGGCGCGAAACCGTCAGGTGATTCCATCGCCGCCGCCGGTTCGGATTCCGGGCTTCAAGAGTCGGCGGTTTTCCTCGCACGCGGAGATGAACTCCTGGAAAGAGCAGGTGCTGCTCGAGCTGGCGCGGGCCAGGGCGGTCCAATTAACGAGTTGATCCGTCGGCTTAACGGGGCGGGAGTTCGGTATGTGCTGGCCGGTGGGCCGGCCATGCGTTTGCTGGGCATGCCGCGCTGTTCGATGGACTGGGATTTGTTCATTCCGCCGCGCGATGAAGCGAACATGGCCCGGCTCAACGCTGTGTTGAGTGAGGAGCTGGATTTGCCGCTGGTGCCGCTGGGGCCGCGCGGGTAACACTTCATCCAGACCTACCAGACCCGTTGGGGTGTGGTGCAATTCCACCTGGTGATGCCGGGTGTGCCGCGATTCGAGTAGGCCGAGCAAGCGGCGGTCACACGCACCCTAGAAGACGGCACGCCGGTGCGGTGCATGTCGGGGCGTCATTTGCTCGCCACCAAACGGGCGGCCAACCGACCGCAGCACCAGTCCGACATCGCGTTTCTGGAGGAGCTGGAGCGCCTCGGCAAACTGGACCAAGGCAGTGCCCGCCGGCTGCCGAAGCGGCCATCCTGGTCGCGGGGGTGCGCTCCGGCCGGCGAGTGCTCAGCGATTCAGGATGGCCCTGACCTCGCGGGCAATCGCCGCGGCGTCAATCCCGTAGCGGGCGAGCAACTCCT
>JAOACN010000123.1 GCA_026417815.1 Chloroflexaceae bacterium
GTATAAGAGACAGCGCCTACACCGTGCAGTACTTCGAGCGCCACCGCTTCGAGTTGCGCCCCGAGAACCCCGCGCCCTACGATGTGCTGCTTGCGCGCATCGGCGACGATGTGCTGCGGGCCACCGGACGCGACTGGAACACCTTTCCCCGCGGGGCGGTTCAGCCAGGCTGCCTGACCTTCGAAGCCACCGGCCATACGCTCTGTGAGCCGTTCCTGGGGTACTGGCGGGCCAACGGGCTGGAGTTCGACGGGGCGCGGGGCGTCAGTTTTGCCGAGAGCCTGGCGCTCTTCGGCCAGCCAGTTTCGCCGCCCCTGGTTGAGGAAGTTGCGCCTGGCGTCTTCCGCACTGTGCAGTGGTTCGAGCGGGCGCGCTTCGAGGACCACGGCGGGCGGGTGCTGCTCGGGTTGCTGGGGAACGAACTGACACGCGCCAGAGGGTGGCGGTGAGCGCTGTTCCTGGGAGGGCGCAGTTCTCCCAGGAACAGCTCTTTCATCAGCGGTGAGGACACCTGCGCTTCACAGAATGTAGCCACGCTTACGGGCGATCTCTTCCTTATGTTTGCGGAAGAGAATATCACGCTCGGTGCCCTTGATTTCGCGGCGGTAGGAGGCCAGGATCTTCTCCACCTCGGCGTCAATCTCCTCCTCGCGGCGCAGATCGGCCACGATGAAGTCGTAGATTGCCTTCACCCGCGCCGCGCGCCCCTCGCCGGGCCGGGCGCCGGGCGCCTCGCGGTACTCCAGCAGGCCCTTCTGGGCCAGTTCGTCGTGCAGCCGTTCGGCGATCCGTCGCACCTTATTTTCGCTCAGTCGCATATCGAGAGCATCTCCAGGCGCTACCATGTTCCTTGGTTCCGGCAGCGAGGCCGCCAGAACCAGAAAAATCGGCGTTCGGGGCCCGACTCGAAGACGTTGCGCCAGCCCCCGGGGTTGGGGTATGGGGAAAGCCGGTTTCCCCATACCCGGCCAGATGGAAGGGTCCGGCAGGGCTGCCTTTGCCTAGGCCATGGCCCCGATCTGGTCGCGCAGCCAGGCCATACGTTCGCTGTTGACCCGATAACAGACCGCCGCGCCGTCCGAGTAGCTGTCGAGCAAGCCGACCTCCCGGAGGAGCCGGAGGTGCTGCGAGAGCGTAGACTGGGCGTGCGGGCCATTTTCGGGCAGGTGCAGGAGGATCTCGTTCCCGATGCAATCGGGATGCTGAAGCACGTAGCGCAGGATCGACACGCGCACCGGATTGCCCAGGGCCTTGCAGAGCAACGCCAGCTGGTGGTCGTGGTCATCAGAAGGATCGTCTGCCGTCATCATCGTCGGCCTCCCTTCCGAGGAGATTCGCGCATACTGTACGACGGCGGGGCGCGTCCGTCAAGAGGGGCCGTTGCGGGTACGTGTTCACGCTTCTCCTGGGAGCGAGGGCATCTTGCCCGCGAATCCTGAGGTGTAACCACACCTCACGCGCCACGGCTCATGGTATAATCCCTTGCGGCTTTGCCTTCGACGCGGTTTTGCTATGCGGCTATGCCTGTTCGCGGGAGGGGCAGAGGGCGCAGCCCACGGCGATCCGTTTCTTCCGCCCGCGGCGGCAGGCTTGTCCGGGTTGTGCCAGGAGGCGACCCGCCATGGGCGGAACAGGGGCCCGCGGGAAGGCGCAGCCTCCTCGCGCCTCTCCAGGATGGCAACCTCGCTGTGAACCCTGTCTCACTGACCACGCCACATGCTGACACAGACCGAAATCACCGCGCTGCCAACCGAATACTACGTTGACCACATTCGCATCGCCCCCAACATCACCCTGGCGCCCATGGCGGGCGTGACCGACAGTACCTTCCGGCGCATGATCCTGCGGCTCGGCGGGTGCGGTCTGGTCAGCACCGAGATGACCAACGCCGCCAGTGTCACCCCCAGGGCGCTGAAGCGCCACCACCTGCTCGATTATCTTCCCGAGGAGCGCCCGCTGACGATGCAACTCTCCGGCAACGATCCTGACCTGGTTGCCACGGCGGCGCGCATGGTCGAGCAACTCGGCGCCGATATTCTCGACATCAACTGCGGCTGCCCCTCGCCGAAGGTCACTGGCGGCGGTCACGGCGCCTCGCTCCTGCGCGACCTGCCGAAGATGCACCGGCTCCTGAAGGCGGTGAAGGGCGCCGTGCAGATCCCCGTGACGCTGAAGTTTCGCGCCGGGTGGGATGAGCAGAGCCTGAACTTCATCGAGACCGCGAAGATCGCCGAGGACGCCGGGGTGGCGGCGATCGCCCTGCATCCGCGCACCCGCGAGCAGGGCTACCGGGGCCACGCCGATTGGCGCCGTGTGGCCGCGGTCAAGCGCGCCGTCAGCATTCCGGTGATCGGCAGCGGCGACGTGAAAACCGCCGAAGACGCCCTGCTCCGCCTGCGCGACAGCGGCGCCGACGGGGTGATGATCGGGCGCGCCGCGATGGAGAACCCCTGGATCTTTTTGCAGATCGCCCAGCTCCGCCGCGGTGAGCCGGTGTTTCAGCCCGGCCCTGCCGATAAGCTGGAGTTCCTGCTCAACTATCTGGAACTGTGTCAGGCCGAATTGCCTGCCCGTCTCGCGCTCAACAAGATCAAGCAACTGATCGGCCAGTTCGTGGTCGGCCTGCCCAACGCTTCGCACCTGCGGGTCGCCGTGCACCAGTCCACCAGCCTGGAAGCCGCCCGCGCCGCCATCGAGGCCTATTTTGCACCGTTTGTTGCCTCGCCGGTCGCTTGAGGAAGGCGCGAAGATAGGGAAGGGTCCGGGGGGCGCAGCCCTCCCAGACCCTCATGCTCAAGCAGATACTGATTGACGTAGACCTCTATGCACGATGGCTATCTATTCACCCTGGGCATTTGTGGCAGCGCCAATGATGGTGGCCCGGCCCGCGCCTGCCTCGACGCGATGCTGGCCGCTCTGCCGCCGGTCAAGCGCGCCGCCTACCTGGGCGAGGTGCTGATCAGCGCCGATGCGCCGTCGTTCGACGATCCGCTGATGGCGCCGTTGCTCACTGACATCGCCGACGCCGAGGTGCTCCTGGTGGTCACGCCACTGCCCGGCGGCAGTCTGCCGCCACGCCTGCGGCGCCTGTTCGATGCCCTTGCCGCAACCCCGCCACCCTCACGCCGCCGCTTTGTGGCCCTCGTGGCCGTTGGCGATGGTCCCACCGATGGCCTCTGGCCCCTGCGCCACGCCCTTGAGGTGGTTGATGCGGAGAATATCGGCGAACTCTATGCCGGTGCGGGCACCGACCTGGAGGACCTGCTGACCGAGGCGGTGCAACTGGCCCGGAGCGCCTTCAACCGCGCCCACTTTGCCCATCCCCACGCGCTGATTTGATGACGGGCAGGTTGGGGCGAAATGTATTGCGCCCCTACTGGCACGGATACCCATGGGGCTCAACACTGACAACGAACCACGTCCGGCAATCCCTGCGGCCAAGAACCCTCTTCTCGACGAACTGCTGTACCGGTGCTTCGCGCGCTGGTCGCTCTGGCGCTACTTCGACCGGGTATGGCTCCAGAGCCACGGCCCGCTGCCGCATCCCCGCACCGGCCCGTTCATCGTGTACCTGAACCATAGCTCGTGGTGGGATGGCTACCTGATGTACGTTATCCACCGGGTGGTGCTTCGCGGGCGCTTTGATGCGCACCTGCTGATGGAAGAAAAGCAACTGCGCCGCTACCGTTTCTTTCGCTGGTCGGGCGCCTTCAGCGTCAACCGCGACGACCCGGAGGACGCCTGGCGTTCCCAGGCTTACGCCGCGGCGCTGCTGCGGGGCGGCCAGCGGCCCCGCCTGTTGTTCATCTTCCCCCAGGGCAGAATTGTGCCCAATGACCGCCGCCCCCTGGTCACGTACCCTGGTATCGCGCGGATCGTGGCGCAGGTGGGCGATGTCAACCTCTGCCCGGTGGCGCTGCGCTACGAACTGCTTGGGCGGCAGTTCCCCGAAGCCTTTATCCGTATCGGGCCGTACCACCGCGCAGCCGATCCGTCGGATGTCGAGGGTACCCTGGCCGACATCACCCGGCGCCTCACCGAGTCCTGCGATGCCCTGCGGGAGGATGTGCTGGCCTTACGCTACGAGCGTTTTCAGCCCCTGCTCCGCGGGCGCCGCGGGATCGATGAACTGTTCGACGGTTTCCTGAGCCTGTTGCCCGGGCGCTCTCACCCGAGAGGAACATAGGCCCGCACGGGAGGGCGCGGCCCTCCCGGGAGAATCCCCGGGATAACGTGGCTGGTTGAAGGGGCGTGGGGAAACCTGGTTTTCCCACGCCCCTTCTCATAGAAAGAACCCTGTCGGGCAACCTTCCAGGTTGCGCGCGAGCCCAGGAACTACGAAACGCTCTGCTCCTGCTCGGCGCGGGCGCGCAGGCGCCGCACCAGCAGCGGAAACCCGATGCGGCCCGCAATGACCAGGAAGATGAGACCGCCAATGAACGCCGCAATGACCTGACCACGCGCCAGATTGACGACGACAAACATGGTCAGGTTGGTCAGGTAGAGCGTCAATGGCAACCAGGGCCAGAATAACTCGCCGGAGCGGCGCGGCCCGAAGTGCGCCGCGCGAACGGCGCCTGTCCGATGCAGCGCCAGCACCCAGCTCAAGA
Organism: Chloroflexaceae bacterium; assembly: GCA_026417815.1. Lineage (GTDB taxonomy): Bacteria > Chloroflexota > Chloroflexia > Chloroflexales > Chloroflexaceae > JACAEO01. The sequence continues at coordinate 4,611 of JAOACN010000123.1, forward strand.
GCAAACTGGTGAACCACCAGGCCACAAAGTTCGAGGCCGGAATGCCGTAGTAAGCGCTCGGGTCGCTATCGCTCCAGACCCAGTAGTGGTTAATGTGGACCGCGAAGGGTTCGATGGTGACATCGAGGAGCAAGGCGAAGGCCGTGGCGATCAGCACGCGGGCCGGTCGGACCCGCACCTCCGCGTGCGGCGCGCGACTTTCGCGGTCCAGAAACAACTCGGCCACCCCTATTGCGGCAGTAACGATCAGCAACCAGGCAAAAGGGATGGCAAGCGGCACCACGCCGAACACCTGCGGCTGGAGCACGTCGGTGTAACTGTAACTCCCAAACGGGAAGCCAGTCGTTGCGCCAACGTGCTCCACCAGCCACGAGAGGAACAGCACCCACAGCGCGGCCAGCCCGCCCCACTGTCCGAAGTTTACGATGAGCCAGAGACCCATCAACGCGCCCTGCAGAATGAGGAGCGCCCCTCCCATCCAGGTGCCCCAGACCGGCACCCGATCCAGCGCAACCAGCGTGATCGAACCAGGGTACAAAAAGAGGTAGAAGGCGAAGAGTGTCGCCACGGCGAGACGTGGCCGTGTTGTCAAACTTAACATAGATTAAACGTTCCTATCGCGGCAGATGAAGCTTTTGTAGCCTATGGAATCATTATAGATTCGGCCATTTTACCTGTCAAAGCCACATGACGGCGTTCCGGTAAAGATTCTTTTACTTGCTTTTGCTTTTCATTTCATGGTATTATGTATGCCCAGACTTATGAAAGGGTAAAAGCCTTTCCTTCTGCGCATCCTCCAACCGACGGATATGGCGCAAGGGAGGCCAAGACAGGTATGGCGCCTGCGGGGAGGCAGCCGATGACAGCGCACAACCAACGGGTCAGAATCCTCCTGGTTGAAGATGACAACCACATCGGGCGGATCATTGAGATGGCGCTGCCCGAACTAGGCATCCCCTATGAGTTCGTCACGGTGCTGGGCGCCGAGGAATGTCTGGAGTTATGGGAACAACAGCCCTTTGACCTGGTCGTGGCCGACTACAACCTCCGGGGGATGTCCGGTCTGCAACTCATCGAACAGCTTCAGGCCCGGGGCGCAATGGTGCCGACCGTGATCGTCACCGCCTACGACACCGACATCCTGCGACGCCAGGCGCGCGCCCTGGGGGTTAATGCCTATCTGCCGAAACCGTTCTTCATTGATCAACTGATCGGGACGCTGCGCGATCTGGTCAACCAGTCCAGGGCGCGCGCCGTCGGCTAGTATCGGGAGCATCGGGGAGGGCAAGGCCCTCCCGCTTCTCCTTCCCCCCGGCCCCGTCGTCTTCCTGATTCTGCGCCCGCCCGAGCACCGCTTGCTCTTCTCACCGCTCTCCACCCCGTGACGGCGCAGGGGCAGGAGTCACATCATCGTATGCTCGCCGGCTTACGGCGTCGATGAAGGGTTTGAGTGTCTCCACCGGTAGAGGGAAAATGATCGTGCTGTTCTTCTCCACCGCAATCTCGGTGAGGGTCTGCAGGTAGCGGAGCTGGAGGGACACCGGCTCGCTGGCAATCACTTCCGCGGCCTCTGCCAGCGTGCGGCTCGCCTGCAACTCGCCGTCGGCGTGGATCAGTTTGGCGCGCTTCTCCCGCTCGGCCTCGGCCTGTTTCGCCATCGCCCGCTGCATGTTCTGCGGCAGTTCCACGTCTTTGACTTCGACGATCGTCACCTTGATCCCCCAGGGCTCAGTCTGCTCGTCAATGATCTGCTGGAGCTTCTGGTTGATCTTTTCCCGCTGGGCCAGCAATTCGTCAAGCTCAACCTGGCCCACCACCGAGCGCAGCGTGGTCTGAGCAATCTGCATTGTGGCGCGGATGTAATCCATGACCTTGGTCACCGCCCAGTTCGGGTTGATCACCTGGAAGTAGAGCACCGCGTTGACCTTGATCGTCACGTTATCGAGCGTAATCACTTCCTGAACCGGCACGTCCATCGTGATCACCCGCGTGTCCACCCGGACCATGCGCTCGAAGACGGGGATCACCAGGAACAGGCCGGGGCCACGGGCGCCGACCAGGCGTCCTAGCCGAAAGATCACCCCACGTTCGTACTCGGGTACGATCTTGATTGCTGACAACAGAACCATTAGAGCGATAAAGGCCAGTACGGCCAGACAGGCCAGCAG
>JAOACN010000124.1 GCA_026417815.1 Chloroflexaceae bacterium
AGATGTGTATAAGAGACAGCATATGTACGTGATGGCGAGCATCTTCTCTCATCTTCGTTTTCCTTTCTGGCCCGGCGACACGGCGCGACGTTGCGCGGAGCGTCCTCGCGGGCGCAAGGTTGGTATCATTTTGTGAGGTTGGTCGAACGCTAGTTCGTCCCAACCGGGACCGGGAGGAAAAAGGGTTATCCAGGGAGCATCGCCCTCCCCAATTTTCCCGGGCGGCTACGCCGCGATTATCGGTATCAAAACGGAGGTTCCTGAGAGGGTCAGGCCCTCCCGGACCCTCGGGTGCTCACCTCGAGGTTCACGCTGGCGACTCTGGCGGCGTCAACTGGCGCCCGAAGGCCAGTAACGCTTCCCGATCGTCGGGATGGAGTTGTTCCAGCCGCAGGGCCCGTTCCAACGCCCGGCGCTTGATCGCCGTGGTCCAGCAGGCCGGATCGTGGCACAGGTACGCGCCACGCCCCTTGCGCTTACCGGTCGGATCCACCGTCACCCGCCCCTCGGCATCGCGCACCAGGCGGATCAGGCCGCGCTTGGCCTCGGTACGGCGGCAGGCCACACAGGTGCGCTGCGGCACGTGCTTTGGTCTGGGCTGGGACCCGGGATGTTTCGTGGCCGCGGCCATGGCGCTCCGTTCTACTCTTCTTCCTCGGTTTCGTCGCCTTCAACCAGGATGTACGAGGCGATCAACTTATCGTTGAAGTAGATGTACAACTTCTGCGACGTGGCGCGCAGTTGCACCGTCTCGCCAATCAGGTCATTGCCGAGGGGCCCGTAGCGCGCGCGCTGATACACCACCGTGCCATCGGGGCGCACCTTGCGGGTCTCGACCCTGGCCGAGGCCAGCTCCACTTCGGTCTGGAGTTGTTCGGCCTCGGCGTAGCCGCGGGCCTCGGCGGCGGCCCGTTCTTCCTCCAGCAACGCGGTGGCGCTCTTGATGTCAATGCGCCAGCCAGTCAGTTTGGCGGCGAGGCGCACGTTCTGGCCCTCTTTGCCGATGGCCAGCGAGAGTTGCTTATCGGGCACGATCACCAGAGCGGTATGCTCATCCTCATTGAGATGCACCTCGACCACCTGGGCCGGCGAGAGGGCATTGGCGATGATCTCCTTCGGGTCGGGCGACCACTGGACCACATCGATCTTCTCGCCGTTCAACTCATTGACGATATTCTGGATGCGGATACCGCGCATACCGACGCACGAACCAACGGGGTCGATCCCCTCCTGGCGCGCGGCGACGGCCACCTTGGTGCGCAGGCCCGGCTCGCGGGCGATGGACTTGATCTCCACCGTGCCGTTGTAAATCTCCGGCACCTCCATTTCAAAGAGGCGCAGGATCAGGTTCTTATGGGTGCGCGAGACGATCAGGCGCGGCCCGCGGTCCTCCTTACGGATCTCCATCAGGTAGACCTTGAGGCGCTGGCCGTGGTAGTAGCGGTCGTTCTCGACCTGCTCCTTGGGCGGAAGGATCGCCTCGGCCTTGCCCATCTCGAGGATGACGTTGCCCTTGGCCATACGCTGCACCGTGGCGGTGATCAGTTCGCCCTCACGGTTCATGTACTCGCCGTAGACATGCTCGCGCTCGACCTCTTTAATGCCCTGGAGCACCACCTGCTTGGCCGTCTGGGCGGCGATGCGCCCGAAGTCGTTGGGGGTGCTCTCGACCATAATCGTCTCGCCAAGCTGGACGTCGGGCTTGTATTTGAGGGCCTCGGAGAGTTCGATCTCGAAGCGATCGTCGAGGACCTCATCAACCACCTGCTTCTCGGCGAAGACGCGCGCCTGGCCGGTGAGCGGATCGAGACGCACGGTCACCTCCATCGGCGGCGGATTATTGCCGAGGGTGCGCTTGTAGGCCGTGATGAGCGCCTTCTCCATCACGTCAATGATCGCCTCTTTCGGAATGCCCCGCTCCGCGGCGATCTGCGAAATAGCGGCGTAAAAATCACTCTTCATGGCACTCTCGTTTACAATAAGAAAAGTGGGGGCTACCCACTTTTCACAGCGTCCGGCGCAGACCGTATGTCCGGCGTTCCTGCGGCACACGGCCAGATCTGGCCCGACCGCGCCGCATTCACCAGGAGGCGTGCTTACCGACGGTTCATAGCAGGTGTCCCTGAACGGTCTGGGTACGAACCAGCCGTGCCGTTCGCGTGAATCCTGACGACTCGAAGTGGAGCATTGCGCTGCCATCTAAGCCGTTTCGACGTAGATAGTATAGCATCTTCGGATTCTGTTTGCAAATGATTCATATGCGGTAACTGTTCACATTTGGGGTAACAAGCGGAGCCTGGGAGGGAGGGCGTCCCGCCCTCGAAGCCACAACGAGGGCTGGAAAGCCCTCACTCCCAGGAGAAGTATGAACCGTTGCCATATGCGTGGGCAGGGCTTGAGCAAAGGCCGTCTCCCACGTCGGGGTCCGGGGCGGCTATGCCGCCCCGGGGGTTGTTTTTCGGTAATTGTGGCGGTGTGGCCGCCAGAAGCACCGAAAAACCAGGGTTGTGGGCTGGCCCCATGGACGTTGCACAGGCCCTGTATGCACGGGGCAGGGGTAGAGACGACCCGGCGCGCCACGGGCGCCCGTGGCGCGCAAAAATGGTACAATACCAGGGCCGCAATCTCGGCGTGCAACCCGGCGCCCGACCCGGAGGGGCGCAACCCGAAGGGTTGCGCTCACAGGCAGCCGACAATTGTCACAAAAAGCAATGGAGCTTTCCGCAGAACTGCTTACCCGGGCGCACTACTGGATGCGCCTGACCCGCGCCCTGGACGAGCGGGGCGCCTTCCTCCACAAGCAGAGTAAAATCATTGGCGGCTACTTTTCCCAGATCGGGCACGAGGCCATCAGCGTCGCCGCCGGCCTGGCCCTTGGACCCGACGATGTAGCGGCCCCCATGCATCGTGACCTCGGCACGTACCTGGTGCGCGGGTTGCACCCGCGGCGCATTCTGGCCCAGTTCCTCGGACGGGCGACGGGCGTCAGTCACGGGCGCGACGCCAATCTGCACGGCATGGGCGACCTGAGTCTGGGCCTCATCGGGTTCATCAGCCATCTGCCGGCCTCCACGGGGGTGATTGCTGGCGTGGCCCACGCCTTCAAGCTCAAGGGCGAGCCGCGTGTAGCGATGGCCTTTTTCGGCGACGGGGGCGCCAGCCAGGGCCTGGCCCACGAGGCCCTGAACTGGGCCTCGGTCTTCCAACTGCCCATGGTGGTCATCTGCGAGAACAACCAGTACGCCTATTCCACCCCCCTGGCGCGCCAGATGCGCATCGAGCACATCGCCGACCGCGCCGCGGGCTACGGGATGCCCGGCGTCATCGTGGACGGCAACGATTTCTGCGCGGTGTACGAGGCCGTCACGCAGGCGGTGGAACGGGCGCGCGCCGGCGGCGGGCCGACCCTGATCGAGTGCAAGACCATGCGAATGCGCGGCCACGCCATCCACGACAACATGGCCTACGTGCCGAAGGAGTTGCTGGAGACCTGGGCCCGGCGCGATCCCATCGCGCGCATCGAGGCCCTGCTCCGCGAACGGGGGCTGCTCGATGACGCCGGTCTTGCGGCGCTCCTCGAACGTATTGACCGTGAACTCGACGAGGCCCAGGCGTATGCCGAAGCAAGCCCCTATCCCGACCCGTCCGAGGTGACGCAGGGGGTGTACGCGCCGTAGGGCCGAAGCAATGGCGCAGCCATTGCTTCGGCCCTACGGGGGACGCCGGCCCCCGCACCCCCGGACGAAGAGCACGAACCGCACGTAGAGGACAGACCATGACCTGGGATGCCAACCTTCACACGAGCGTCACAACACTCGCCGAGAGGGGCGATGCGCCGGTCAACGCCGTCCGCGAGTTGACCTACCTCGAGGCCATTCGCGAGGCCCTGCGCTACGAACTGCGGCGCGATCCATCCGTATTGCTCATGGGTGAAGATATTGGCGTATACGGCGGCGCCTTCAAGGTGACCCAGGGGTTGATCGAGGAGTTTGGCGAGCAGCGGGTGATTGACACCCCGATGACCGAACTGGCGATGATCTACGCGGCCATCGGGATGAGCTTCCAGGGCTTTCGCCCGGTGGTGGAGATGCAGTTCGCCGATTTTATCTCCACCGGCTTCGACGCGATCGTGCAGTTCGCCGCCACCAACCACTACCGCTGGGGCCAGCCGGTCCCGATTACCATTCGCGCGCCGGGCGCGGGCGGTCTTCGCGCCGGTCCCTTCCACTCGCAGAGCAACGAGGCCTGGTTCGTGCATACCCCGGGGCTCAAGGTGGTGGCCCCTGCCACCCCCGCTGACGCCTGGGGCCTGCTGGTCAGCGCCATCCGCGATCCCAACCCGGTGATCTACTACGAGACGAAGTATCTCTACCGTTCGCTCAAGGGGCCGGTGGCCGGCGACGAGGCCGGCCTGGTCCCGATTGGCGCCGCGGCGCTGCGCCGGGAAGGCGAGGAGTTGTCCATCATTACCTACGGGGCGATGCTCCACGAGGCCATGGCGGTCGCTGCGGATCTGGAGCGCGCCGGGCACAGCGTCGAGGTCCTTGACCTGCGGACGCTCAAACCGCTCGATGAGGCGGCCATTCTGGCCACGGCCCGCAAGACCGGTAAGGTGCTCATCGTTCACGAAGCCAACCGCACCTGCGGCGTGGGCGGCGAAGTGGCCGCGCTGATCGCCGAGCATGCCTTCGAGTATCTTGACGGCCCGATCACCCGCGTGGCCGCCCCCGACACGCCTGTGCCCTACAGCCCGCCGCTGGAGGACGCCCATCGTCCCGATGCCGCGAAGATTCGCGCCGCGGCGCAGCGGTTACTGGAGTTTTGAGTGAGACCCGGGGAAAGCTGGTTTTCCCCATTCCCCCTGGCAGCAGGGCAGCCCGGTGGGGCAAACCGGAGGGCTGCCCGCTACCACCAGACAGGCAGCACCATGACCCGGCGCATTTCCTCGACCCCTGGACCCTCTCGCTCCCTGCCCGGGGCGACGCTTCTGGCCTTCCAGCGCGATCCAATCGGCTTTGTGAGCGCACTGGCCGCCGAATATGGCGACATTGTCCGTTTCCGTCTCGGCTCGCAGCCCACCCTGCTCCTCAGCAACCCTGATCACATTCGCGACGTGCTGGTCACCAGCAGCAAGAACTTCGCAAAGGGGCGGGCGCTGCAACGAGCCGGGCGGCTGCTTGGCGAAGGGTTACTCACCAGCGAAGGAGAGTTTCACCGCCGCCAGCGCCGCCTGGTGGCCCCGGCGTTCCATCGCCAGCGCATCGCTGCCTATGGCGAGCGCATGGCCTGCCTTGCCGAGGCCCACCAGGCCCGCTGGCGACCCGGTCAGACGGTGGACATGGCCGCGGAGATGATGCGCCTGACGCTGCGCATCGCCGGTGACACCCTGTTTGGCGCCGACACCGACGCCACCGCCGCCGAGGTCGCCGCGGCGATGCACGATCTGCTGGAGTTGTTCGTGCTCGTGCCATTGCCCTTCAGCGAGACGCTTGAACGGCTGCCCTTGCCATCTGTCCGGCGCTTTCACGCCGCCCGCGAGCGCCTCGACCGCATCATTTACGATCTGATTGCCCGCCGACGCGCCTGCGGCGAGGATCGGGGCGATCTGCTCTCGATGCTGCTGGCCGCCCGCGATGTCGAGGGCGATGGCAGTGGCATGAGTGACAGGCAGGTGCGCGATGAGGCCCTGACGATCTTCCTCGCCGGTCATGAGACCACGGCCAATGCGCTGGCCTGGACGTTCTATCTGCTCTCGCAGCATCCCGAGGTCGCCGCGCGGCTCCGCGCCGAACTCGATGCGGCCCTGGGCGGGCGAGCGCCCACCGTCGCCGATTTGCCGCGCCTGGGCTACGCCGAGATGGTCTTTGCCGAGGCGTTGCGCCTGTATCCGCCAGCCTGGATCATTGGCCGACGCGCCCTGCAACCTTTCAGCCTCGGTGGCGAAGAGTTCGCTGCCGGAACGATCGTCCTGATGAGCCAGTGGGTCGTCCACCACGATCCGCGTCACTACCCCGATCCGTACCGCTTTGACCCCGAGCGCTTCCGCCCTGAGGCCCGCGCCGCGCGGCACAGGTTCGCCTATTTTCCCTTCGGTGGCGGGCCGCGGATCTGTATCGGCGAATCCTTTGCCTGGATGGAAGGCACGCTCGTGCTGGCGACCCTGGCGCGGCGCTGGCAACCGGCGCTCCTGCCCGGCCATCCTGTCGCGCTGCAACCAACCATTACCCTGCGACCGCGCCACGGCCTGCGTATGCGCCTTGATGCCCGCAGTTGAGGCAAAGTCGTTGGGGCGGTGTAGCTGCCAGCACCAACGAAAAAAAGTGGAGTTTGTGGCTTGCTCCAAAGACGTTGCATTGGCCCTGCCTTGATGTCCTGTTAGCGGGTAGCGTATGATATGATGAGCATGGTGCGAATAATCCGGTGGCGCGGTTCTCGCCCTTCTCTCAACCTCCTCCCTATTCGGTTGTGGTGGAGAGGAGGGAGTGGATAGATGTGGAGGAGGATTCGCAGGGGCCGCACCCTCCCGGGCCACCTCTCTTGCGTCTCAAGAACGGCTATGACCGAAACGCTTATCTCCCGCGCTCATCCCGACGCTTACGCCGCCGCCTGCACGGGCGCCGCGCTGTACGACAGTTCCGCCCGTGGTCGCATCTGGATGCGCGACCGCGACCGGGCCGCGCTGCTGCATCGCCTCTCGACCAACCACATTGAGCGGCTCAACCCCGGCGAGGGGACCGAGACGGTGCTTACCACGCCCATTGGCAGGATCATTGACCTGCTCGATGTGTACTGCCTGGAGGACGGGTTGTTGCTGGTCACCAGCCCGGGACAGGGCGCAACCATCTACGGATACCTGCGGAAGAACATTTTTTTCAACGACCGGGTGAAGGTGGAAGATGCCAGCGCCACGCAGGGCGAGGTGACGCTGTATGGCCCACGCGCCGCGGAGGTGCTGGCTGCCCTGGGCATACCCGCTGCGGAACTGTCGGCCCGCGGCATCGCCGCTGGTATCTGGGAGGACAAACCGCTCTACGTCGCCGGCGCGGCGCCCATCGGCGGGAGCGGATACCGTCTGATCGCCCCTCCTGATACCCTGGAGCGCCTCGGCGCCGCCCTGGGCGCGGCGGGCGCTGTCTGGCTCGATGCGGCCACCTACGACGTGCTTCGCGTGGAGCACGGCTATGGCGCCTTCGGGCGCGAGCTGTCGCAGGAGTACATACCGCTGGAAGCGGGGTTGTGGAGCGCGGTGAGTTTCAACAAAGGCTGTTACGTGGGCCAGGAGATCATCGCGCGTATGGAAAGCCGTGGCCGCCTTGCCAGGCAGTTGCGGGGCCTGCGCTTCGCCGCGCCGCCCGCCTTGCCCGCCGAGACGACCATGCCCCTGGCGCGCCTCGATGCCGAGGGGAAAGAGGCCGGCGATCTCACCAGCCTGGTTGACTCCCCCCGCTACGGGCTGATCGGGCTTGGCTATGTGCGCACGGCCCATGCCGCTCCCGGCACGATGCTGCATGTTGCCGGTAGTCGCGTCGAAGTGGTGGAATTGCCCTTCGGGAAAACCGGCGCGCCAGGGGAGGCCTGATAGAATCCCGGGGAAATCTGGTTTCCCTTCTCACGCGCCAGGACGCAGGGACAGCCTATGCGACAGTCCACTGCCATTGATGCCCAGGTGCTTGAACTCGAACGGCAGCGTGATGCGTTGCTCTCCCAGCACGAGCGTGACGCGCGCGTGCTCAATACGCTGATCGCCATCAGTCTGGCTGGTCGCGAGCGCCCGGATTTCCGCGCCATCTTCGAGACCGTTCAGCGCGAACTGGCCCGCGTGTTTGCCTTCGACGCCTTCTATCTAGCCTTCTGCGACGAGCGCCGCGAGCGGTTCACCTGCGCCCTGCTGCGTGATGAAGAGGTGAGCGAGTTTATCGAGGACGTTGAGTATGGTCACCTCACCGGCACGATTGTACGGACCCGGCATCCCTTGCTGTTTCAGGATCTGGTGGCGGAACGCGACCCCAATGCCCTGCCGGTTCCCTTCGGAAAGCGCGAGAAACGGTCGCGGGCCTGGCTCGGCGTGCCGCTGCTGATCGGCGTCGAGGCCGTCGGCGTCCTTTCGCTCCAGAGTTATCAGGTTGGTGTTTACACGACAGCCGATCTCGAATTGCTCCAGCGTATCGCCACCGTGGTGGCCGTGGTGCTGGAGAACGTGGCCCTGGTCAGGCGCCAGGAGCAGTTGAGCGCGGAACTGGGCGCCCAGGTGGCCGCGCGCACCGAGGAACTCGCGGCGTTGAGCGTCGTCTCCGCCGGCCTGGTCGAGCGGCGCCCCCTTGCCGAGACGCTCGGGCATGCCCTGGAGATCGTGCTGCGCCTGTTTCGCCTCGAGGCCGGCAATGTGCGCCTCCTCGACGCAAACCGCGACCATCTCGTGCTCTGCTGCCAGCGGGGCTTTTCCGAAGAGTACGAGCAGCGCACCTACCGCTCACCCCTGGCAACCAGTCCCATTCGCTCGGTTGTCGAGTCAGGCGAGCCGATCGTGGTGCCGCGGAACTGGTACGAGTTCCGGCGCGGCGGCTCCCTCCCCCTGGAGGTCTTTCCGCGCTTCGAGTGCTCGCTCATCCTGCCGCTCTTCGCCGGCAATACCGTGGTGGGAACGTTGAGCCTCTTCGGCTTCGCGCAACGCGACTTTACCGAGCAGGACGTGCGCGTCGCGCAGTCGGTGGCCAACCAGATCGCCATCATCGTTGAGAACCGCCGCCTGCTCGATGAACAGGAGCGGCAGATCGCCGAACTCGAGGCCATCGGCCAGATCGGCAAGGTGGTCACCGCGTCCTACGATCTCGACAAGATGCTGGCGGAGATCTACCGGGTCTTCAATAGCCTGCTGGGCGCTCCGGTCTTCGCCCTGTTGATCTGCGAGCCGGAGAGCGAGATCATCACCAACGCCGTCTTTGTGGAAGAAGGTGAATGGATACCTCTCGATCTCGTTGGACGCCAGGTGACCCCCGGCTCGCTCAGCCACTGGATCATGGCCCACCGTGAGCCGCTGCTGTTCCACGACCTGCTGCACGAACGCCACGAGATGACCAGTCGTGGCATCGAGCCGCAGGCGGTGGGGCCGGCCCGGCTGGTGCGCTCGTGGGCCGGGGTGCCGGTGGTGGCCCGTGACGGCGAGTTGATCGGGGTGCTCTCCATCCAGGATTATCGGCCCTACCGCTATGATGGCGGAACGATAGACTTTCTCCATCAGGTGGCCAGCCACGTGAGTCTGGGGGTGCAAAAGGTGCGTCTCTTCCAGGAGCGCGAGCGGCTACTGCGCGAGGCGCAATCGCACGCCGAGGCGCTCGAACGCCAGACCCACCGCCTGGAACTGGTCAACCGCATGGCTTCGGTGCTGGCTGCGCGCCTGGATCAGCAGGAGATCCTGGAACTTGCCGCCCGTGAACTGGTGCAACTGTTCTGGGCCGATCATACCGGCACGGTCCTCTTCACCGATCCCGATATGGGCATGGTGGTTGCCGAGTATCCCGACACCGGCACCGTGGGCCTGCCCATCCCCTTGCAGGGTAATCCCCTGGTCGAGCAAGTGATCGCCACCCGCCGCCCGGTGGTGATTGAGGACATTGAACACGACCCCCTGGCCGAGCGTAGCCGTGAACGCTGGCGCGCCATGGGCATCCGTTCGCTGGTCATCGTGCCCCTGGTGAGCCGCGACCGGGTGCTGGGGTCGATTTCGCTCGATAGCTATGGCCCACGGTTGCACTTCGGGGAGGAGGAACTGGAACTGATGAGCACGGTTGCCACCTCGATCGCCGCGGCGGTGGAGAACGCGCAACTCTTCGCCGCCGAGCAGGAGCAGCGGCGCACGGCGGAAACGCTCCGCGAAATGGCGCGGGTGCTCAGTTCCACCTTCGACCCGAACGAGGTGCTGCGATTGGTGCTGGGTGAATTGCAGAAGGTGATCGCCTTCGACACCGCCTCGATCATGCTGCTTGAGGGCGCGCAGTTGCGCATGGTCGCCTCACGCGGGCGAATGCCTGGCCTCCAGCCGGGCAGACTGATCCTGCCGCTGGAGGGCACCGCCGCGGGGCACGTGGCGCGCACCGGTCTGCCTATGCGCTACGTGGCCGGTCGGACCGAGGGCCCCTGGATGCACATCCCCACCTCCGCGAACATTCTCTCCTGGATCGGCGTGCCGCTGATTGCCCGCGGGCACGTTGTCGGCGTGCTCAATATCGACTTGCGTGACCCTCCACCGAGCGAGGACGGCAGACCGACTTTCAGGCGGGTGTTCAGCGAGCGCGATATGGAGGTTGCCAGCGCCTTTGCCAACCACGCGGCGCTGGCAATCGAGAACGCCCGGCTGTACCAGGAATCGGTTGCGCGGGTCGAGCAAGAACTGGAGATCGCCCGCCGCATCCAGGCCAATCTGTTCCCCCGGCAGTTGCCCGGCGCCGAGGGGTTGGAACTGGCGGCCCGCTGTGTGCCCGCGCGGGAGACGGGTGGAGATTTCTACGACGTGGTGCAACTGGGCGCCCGCGTCGGGGTGATCGTTGGCGATGTGAGTGGAAAGTCGCTCCCGGCGGCGATGCTCATGGCGGTCGCTCGCTCGACGGCCCGCTCCGAGGCCCGCAATCACGAGACGCCCTCGATCGTGCTGACCGAGACCAATCGCTCGCTGGTTGACGACGTACCCCGCAATAGCTTCGTGGCCCTCAGCTACGCCCTGGTGGATCGCCCGCGCGACTGCCTGATGCTGGCCTCGGCCGGGCAACTGCCACCCCTGCTGCGCCGCGCCGATGGGCGCACTCGTTTTCTTGAGGGGCCGCCGGCGCTGCCACTGGGCCTTTCCAACCACATCACCTTTAGCCAGTTCGAGGTGGATCTCCGGCCAGGCGACACGGTGCTCTTCTACACCGATGGCATCGTCGAGGCCCACGACCAGCGCCGCAACCTCTTCGGCTTCGAGCGTCTCGAACGGCTCATCCAGCGGTGGGGCCACCTGCCTGCCGGCCCGCTGCTCGACCGGGTGCTCGCCGAGGTGCACGCCTTCAGCGAGGGTATGCCGCCCCACGACGATATGACCCTCGTGGTCGTCCGCGTGACGTGAGTAGGGCCGAAGCATTGGCGCAGCCAATGCTTCGGCCCTACTCCCCATGGACACGCGATGTTTATCTCCTTCGTCCATCCCGCGGCCCTGTGGCTCCTGGCGCTGTTGCCGCTCCTGTGGCTCTTCGCCTGGGCCACGCGCCGTCCCAACCGCGCCCGTCTGAGCCGCTGGCGCTACCTGGCGCTGCTCGGCGCGCGTAGTGCCATCCTGGCCGCGCTGGTGCTGGCGCTGGCCGGCGCCCAGGTGGTGCGGCCGGTGGACGATACGGCGGTCGTCTTTTTGATCGACGGGAGCGACTCCGTGGCCCCCGCGCAGCGCGAGCGCGCCCTGGCGTATGTCAATGCGGCCCTGGCAGCCGGGCAACCCGCCGACCGGGCGGCGGTGGTCGTGTTTGGCGCCAGTGCCGCCGTGGAACGGGCGCCGCAGCCGCCCGCCCCGCTGTCCCGCCTGACCTCGGTGGTGGTGAGCAATCGCACTGATATTGCCGAAGCGGTGCTGCTGGGCCTGGCCCTCCTGCCTGCCGATGCCCAGAAGCGCCTGGTGCTGCTCTCCGATGGGGCCCAGAACCTGGGGGATGCGGTGGAAGCCGCGCGCCTGGCCGCGCTGCGTGGCGTGCCCATCGAGGTGATCCCCCTCGCGGCCGAGACCGGCGCCGACGCGCGCCTCGTCGGGCTTGACGCCCCGGCCACGGCCCGCGAGGGCCAGGACGTGCCGCTGACCCTGAACATCGAGAGCGATCTGCGCGGGCCTGCCCGGGTGGAAGTGCTCGCCGATGGACAACTGGTAGCTGCCGAGGAGGTGACCCTCGCCGAGGGCGCGCAGTCGTTCCTGCTGCGGGCGCCCGCCGGAGAGGCCGGCTTCCGCCGCTTCGAGGCGCGTATCAGCGCCGCCGGGGACACTCAGCCGCTCAACAATACCGCCGGCGCCTTCACCGAGGTCGAGGGGCCGCCGCGCGTGCTGCTGGTGGCCGAAGCCGAGGATCGCGCCGCGCCCCTGCGCGCCGCCCTGACGGCCGCCGGGCTGCGCCCGACCCTCGTTGGCCCCCCGCAGGTCGCCGCCGACCCCGCCGCGCTGCGCCAGTTCGCCGCCGTCATCCTGGTTGACGTTCCTGCCAACGCCGTTCCCCCGGCCCTCCAGCGGGCGCTGGTGACGTATGTGCGCGAGCAGGGCGGCGGGCTGGCCATGATTGGCGGCGCGAACTCGTTTGGCGCTGGCGGCTGGCGGCGCACCCCCATCGCCGAGGTCCTTCCCGTGGACCTGGACCCGCCCGCCCGCGAGCGGCGCCCCGATCTGGCCCTGGCCCTGGTGATTGACCGCAGCGGCAGCATGGCCGACACAGCCGGCGGTGGGCGCAACCGGCTCGACCTGGCCAAAGACGCCGTCTTTCTGGCCACCCAGGGCCTGGCTGCCAGGGATCAACTCGGCATCTACGTCTTCGACGACCGGGCGACCACCGTGCTGCCGCTGCAACCATTGCCGCCCCTGGCCGCTATTGAGGACGCCCTGGGTCTGGTGAGCCTCGGCGGGGGCACCAACATCCGCGCCGGCATCGAACTGGCCGCCCCCGCGCTGATCGCCGCCGACGCCCGGGTCAAGCACATGATCCTGCTGACCGACGGCCTGGACAACAGCAACTACGCCGACCTGGTCGAGCAAATGCGCGAACGCGACGTGACAATCACCGTCGTCTCGATTGGCGGGGCGGCCAATCCGCGCCTCGAACGCGCCGCCCGCGAAGGCGGCGGCGCCTTCTACCGCGTGACCCGCGCCGACCAGGTGCCAGCGATCTTTCTCAGCGAGACCGTGCGCGCCGCCGAGCGCGACCTGGTGGAGGAGGTCGTGACGCCGGTGGTGGCTTTGCCCGCGCCTCCCGTGCGCGACCTGGAGGGCGTGCCGCCCCTCTACGGCTACAACAACACCGGCCGTCGTGCGACCGCCCGCACCTTCCTGATCACGCCCGACGGCGCGCCGCTCCTGGCCGTCTGGCAGGTGGGCCTTGGGCGCACCCTGGCCTGGACCAGCGACCTCAAGGGCCAGTGGGCCGCCGAGTGGATCGGCTGGGAGCAGTTTCCGCGTTTCACCGCCGGCCTGGTTGATGCCGTGCTGCCCCCGGCGGGCGACGAGCGCCTGACCCTGGAGATGCGCGCCGATGGCGGCGAGGCGACGCTCAACCTGGTGGTGAGCGACGCCGAGGGCCTGCCCGCCCAGGTGGCCGCCGTCCAGGGACGGCTCCTCGACCCGGCGGGCAATGGCCTCGCCCTGAGCTTCACCCAGGTGGCCCCGGGCCGCTACCGCGCCATCGCTCCGGCTGACCAGCCCGGGGTGTACCTCGCGCAGGTCACCGCCCTCGATGCGGCGGGACAGCCCCTCGGGGCGGCCAGCGGCGGCCTGGTGGTAAGCTATTCGCCCGAATACCGCCCCGACGCGACGGGGGCGGCCCTGCTGGAGTCGCTGGCGGCGATCAGCGGCGGGCGCGTCGCCCCGCCGCCGCAGAGCCTGTTTGAGTCCCCGGGGCAACGGGTCGGGCGCGTGACGGGGATCAGCCAGCCGCTCCTCTGGCTGGCCCTTGCCCTTCTCCCGCTGGACATCGCCCTGCGCCGGCTGTTTTTGCGGCCCGTCGGCCCGCTGCGCTTCCCGGCGCGGCGCGCCCGGCCCGCGGCCGCGCCGGAAAGCGCCGATGCGCTGCTGGCCCGCCTCCGGGCCGCTCGCGAGCGCGCCCGGCGCCCGGCGCCACCCCCGTCGGCGCGTCCGCCCCGGCCCCCCACGGCGGAGACGCCCGCCGCGCCGCCCGCCTCGGCCCCCGCGCCCGCTGACGACCGCCTGGCAGCGCTCCTGGCCGCCAAACAGCGCCGTAAGCGGTCAGAGTAGCCCGCGGCGCGACAGAGTGCGTCACAGCCGCGGGGCCGTCTCACCGGCGTTCAGTTGCGCACCAGCAGGGGGAGAAAGACCTGGGACCCGCCCCCTGCCCCCGCTACCGGTCGCCAGGCGGCTTCCAGCCAGGCTCCGTCGCTGGTCACCGGCCCGGTGGCGCCACTGCTCACCTCCAGCCACCAGATATCGCTGCGGCCATCGAAGCGGTCCAGGGTGTAGACCAGATAGGCGCCGTCCGGCGACCAGCGCACCCTGCCGATGCTCCGCCCGTGGTCGGCCAGCAGCAGCATGCGCGGATTGGCCAGATCCTGGCGATCGTAGAGCATGATGGCGAAGGTGCGGTCGCGGACGTCCGCCGAGGGAACGGTTGTTACGCGCACCACGGCGAAGCGCCGGCCATCGGGCGCCCAGGCCGGCTCCTGATCGGCCGGGTTGGCCAGCAGGCGCGTCTCCTGCGCCGGCTGGGAGCGGGTATCGAGCAGCCATACCCCCGCGGCCCGGTTGTCGCGGGCCAGGTCAAAGCTATCGAACAAGACCTCGCCGTTCCGGTTGACGCTCGGTCTCGTGGCGAAGGCCGCCAGCAGCGGCGCCACCTGCCCCGGCTGCTGCGGTAGTAACCGCACGTCCGACAATCCGCCCCTGATGTTCCCGTCACAGAAGGCGTTGAAGCCCGGGTTGCCGAAGGCCACCTGATTGCTGCCGGGCATCCAGTCCAGTTGGGATACCTGCCAGATCTGCGAGGGCTGCTCCCGTGATGCCGGATCTGACGGATCCGGGACAAATGGGCAGCGCGAGCCTTTGCGGCTCTGGGTCTGGTAGACCTGGCGCGCCCCGCTGCCATCGGCGTTGAGCACGGTAACGGCGGCGGCGCTCAGATTGTTCTGCGGATCGGGATCGGGCGTGGGCCAGGGCCAGGTGTTATAATCGGCCACGGCAAGACGGCGCCCGTCCGGCGACCAGGCCGGATAGCGCACATTGTTCAGCAAGCCGCGGTAAATCAGTTGCTGGTTGCCGCCGTCGGTGTCCAGGCGGTAGAGCCAGCGATTGCCGCCGGCTTCGGCGCGGATGGCCGCCAGAGGACGGTTGCCGTCGCCACGGAGCGCCGGGGGGAGGGGCGAGGCGGCCGTGCGCCCGTCGCTGGCAAGCACCTGCACCTCATCAATCAGCAACACCGCTTCTTGACTGACGCCGGTGTTCTGCTGGATCACGATCGAGAAGCGCAACGTCTGGCCGCGCACTCGGTCGAGGTCCTCACCGGTCAACACTCTGCGGTACAGTTGCCAGCCCGGCGGCTGCTCGGTCGAGAAGCTGCCGAGCCTGACGCCCCCCAGGTTCGGATCGAACATATAGAAGCCGCGGGCCAGAAACACATCCACACTTGTGCCCGCCGCGGCCCGAAACCAGAATGACACTGTGACGGCTGGAGCGTTCGCCGGAATGCTTAACTGCTGCGTGAGGATTTGCCGAGGGGTCGTCGTGTCGGGCAGGGTGGGGCAACCGCTGCCATCGGCGCCCGCGCCCATAAAGAGGGCGTAGCGCCCGGCGTACACTGCGTTGGACCCCGCCGACTCGGCATCCACCAGGCCCAGGTTGCCGCAGCCTTCCCAGCCCGCGCCCTGTTGCTCAAATCCGCCGTCCTGAATCAGGTTCCCGGCCTGGGCCGGGGCCGCCGGAGGCGTGGACGCCCCGGCGTTCATCGTAAAAGCGCCCGTCAGCACCGGAAGCGCCGGCCCCGATGATGAAGCCGGCGTTGCCGCAACCAGCGCGATGCCTCCCGACAGTATCAGCCAGCAGCCCAGGATGATTGAC
>JAOACN010000008.1 GCA_026417815.1 Chloroflexaceae bacterium
TGGTGAAGTTGACGGCAAGCGGCAACGCTACGCGCAGTTAGGAATTGGCTACTACCTGGTCTTCGACCCGCAGCGGCAGCTCGGCGAGACGCTGGTGCAGTGCTTCGAGTTGCGCGGGCGCACCTACGCGCCCTGTGAGCGGCTCTGGCTGGCGGACGTGGGACTGGGCGTCACCCTGTGGGAGGGGGTGTACGAGGGGGTGCGGGCAACCTGGCTGCGCTGGTGCGATGACCGGGGACAGGTGGTTCCGACCGGGGCCGAGCTTGTGGAACAGGAGCGCGAGCGGGCCGAGCGGGAGCGCGAGCGGGCCGAGCAGGAGCACGAGCGGGCCGAGCAGGAGCGCGAGCGGGCCGAGCGGCTGGCGGCGCGTCTACGCGCCCTGGGGATCGACCCGGATGCGGAGCATGGCGGCGTTTGACGGACTCGTTCCGTCGGAATGAATGGCAGTCACAACTATGCGCTTTCCGCTCCTGGAACGTCTCGAGTTCCCTTGCGTCCTGGAACGCCTTGTGCCAGGGCAGCCGCACCCCGACGGGCGCCGCTATCTGCCGCTGGTGGTGCTTCGTCCGACGGGTGGCCACGCCGACGCACCCTCGACCGTGCGCATCGGCGTGGTGGATCGCCACCACCGCGTCCGGGAGAGTGAGGTGGGCCGTGCCGGCGCCGCGCGTCTGGTGTGCTCCCTGGGGGTGCTGCGGCGCCAGGAGGCGCCCCCGCGTCGCGGGCTAAGCCCCGAAAGCGAGTGGACACCCCCCAGGGCCAGTCTGGCGCCGACGTTCTACGGGTATGTGCTTGAGGTCATTACCTGGGAAACCGGGCGTGGCATGTTGCCGTATGAAACCCTCTACGCCGAACTGTTGCTCGACATCGGCATGGGCACGGTGGGCCTGCGCACCGGCGCGACCGCCGATGACCTGGCCAGCGCCTTCGGCAGGGCGCGTTTAGAGCCGGGTGATGCGGTGGAACTTGCCCGCTCGCGGATTGATATTCTGGGGTTCGAGCCTGAGGCAGGCATAGATACGGGGTGAGCACGGGCTCCTCGCGGGAGGGACTGGGAGGTTTGTCCTGGCACTCGTGACCATCCTCCTCATCTGGGGGGTGAGCACGGGGTCCTCGCGGGAGGGACTGGGAGGGCTGCGTCCTCTCGGTCCTTTCTGTTCGGTGGGAGCGTGGGGAAACCGGGTTTCCCCACGTTCCTAACCTGAGTTATGTCGGATGAGCTCTATGAGACCGGGTGACGATGCGTATGCGTGGTATTCAACAGGAATATGGATCAGTAAGACAACGAGACTTCGTCTCAGCGGGGGTGGCGGGGCTACGGGCCACCGTTGGATTGCCCGTTCCGATGCGGCGCAGCTTCGCCGCCCCGTATCGGAACGGGCTTTCGGCGGGGCTTCGCCCCTCCGTTGGTGTCGAGCAACCACTCATTTGTACGCCGTGAGCCGTACCAGAGTTGGGCGCGGTGGAGCGTCAGGCCCGGGCCAGTGCCCGCGCCAGACCCTCCACATCTGGCGCGGTGACGAGGGCCTCGCCAACGAGCACGGCGTCGGCGCCGTAGCCGCGCACCAGGGCCACGTGCTCGGGGGTGAAGATGCCGCTCTCGCTCACCAGTACCGGGCGCCGGCTGCCCGCAGGCAGGAGGCGGGCCAGGCGCGCGGTGGTCTCGAGGCTGGTCTCGAAGCGGTGCAGGTCGCGGTTGTTGACCCCGACGACGGCCGCGCCGATGGTCAGGGCGCGCTGCACTTCAGCCTCGGTGTGAACCTCGACCAGGGCCTCCATGCCCATATGCTGCGCCAGGAGGAGCATGTCTTCCAGACGCTCAACATCGGGAACGGCGGCGACGATCAGCAGCACGGCGTCGGCGCCGTAGGCGCGGGCCTCGACGATCTGGTAGGGGTCAATGATGAAGTCCTTACGGAGCACGGGGGGCGCGTCGGGCAACTGGCGGATGGCTTCCAGATACTTGAGGCTGCCCTGAAAGAAGCGCACATCGGTGAGCACCGAGATAGCGGCCGCACCGGCGGCGATGTAGGCGCGCGCCAGGGCCAGGTGGTCGAAGGGGTCGCGCAGCACGCCGCGGCTGGGTGAGGCTTTTTTCACCTCGGCGATGAGCGCGGTGGCTGGGGGGCGCCGCAGGGCCGCGGCGAAGTTGCGCGGTTCGGGGGCGCGGGCGGCGCGGCGCTCGAGTTCGCGCAGCGGCGTCTTGAGCTTCTGCCGGGCGACCTCTTCGGTTTTGTGGGCGAGGATCCGGGTAAGGATGGTTTCTTCGGGCATCGTGCTGTTCCGCTTCGAGAGAGTTCACGTTTATTGCATACATGTTCACCGCAGAGGGCGCAGAGGGTCGTAACAAGCCAATCCTCCGGGCGCCTCTGCGTACTCTGCGGTAAACCTGAACAACTACCTCCGCTGCCTGGTCAGCGGGATGAGTCCACCAGGTTACTCCATCCCCCTGCACGGGGATAAAGAAGCATCTTCCTGAAAGACCTGCGCCCTCCTGTGGGGCAGGGTGGTTCAAGCGGCGTTTGAGACGGCGATCAGGCGCTCCAGGCGCTCCAGGGCGCGGCCCTCGGCAATGCTGGCCCGCGCAAGGGCCAGGCCCTCGCGCAGATCGGCGGCGCGCTCGCCGGCAACCAGCGCCGCCGCGGCGTTGAGCAGCACCGCGTCGCGGCGGGGGCCGGTGTCGGCCCCGCTGAGCACGGCGCGCACAATGGCGACATTCGTCGCCACGTCGCCGCCGCGCAGGGCCTCGGGGCCGGCGGGTGCGAGGCCAAGCTCTGCGGCGCTGACGGTATGGCGCCGGGGTGGCTGGCCGCCACGGACCTCGTAGATCAGGTTGGGGCCGCTGAGGCTCAACTCGTCCATCCCGCTGTCGCCGTGCACGACCAGGGCATGGGCGATCTCCAGGCGGCTGAGGGCGCGGGCGAGCTTCTCGGCCAGCGGTTCGGAGGCGACGCCAAGGACCTGGTAGCGCGCGCGGGCCGGATTGGTGAGCGGCCCGAGGATGTTGAAGGCTGTACGGATGCCAATCTCGCGGCGCACCGGCCCGGCGAAGCGCATCGCCGGGTGGAACTTCGGCGCGAACATGAAGGCGATGCCCGCCTCGCGCAAACAGCGGGCCACGCCGTCGGCGTCCAGTTCGATCTTCACCCCCAAACCTTCCAGCACATCGGCGCTGCCGCAGAGGCTGGACATCGCCCGATTGCCGTGCTTGGCGACGATCAGCCCGGCGCCGGCGGCCACGAAGGCGGCGGCGGTGCTGATGTTAAAGGTGTGCGAGCCGTCGCCGCCGGTGCCACAGGTGTCGGCCACCGGTTCATCGAAGTAGACCGGCGTGGCCTTCAGGCGCATCACCTCGGCCATCCCGGCGATCTCGGCATCGGTCTCGCCCTTGAGGTGCAAGGCGGTGAGAAAGGCGCCGATCTGGGCCGGTGTGGCCTCGCCGCTCATAATCTGCTCCATCACGGAGGCGGCCTCGGCCTGGCTCAGATCGCGCCCCCCGACCACGGCGATGATAGCGTCTCGAATGTTCACTGGCCCCTCTGTTTACGAAATATGGTGGTGATACCGACCCCTTCACACCACCCCGACAACCAGGTTATCCGATTTCTTTCCGGGAGGGCCGGGCCCTCCCGGCCCCTGCCCGCGGGCGGGGGCGTGGGGAAACCCGCTTGCCCCACACCCCAAACGACCGAGGAATGAACATTCCTGGGAGGGCGCCGCCCTCCCGGCCCCT
>JAOACN010000011.1 GCA_026417815.1 Chloroflexaceae bacterium
TCGCTCGTCGGCAGCGTCAGATGTGTATAAGAGACAGGATCTTCATTGGTTCCAGCGTGATGGGATTCGGTCAGGGCGATGTGATCATTCGCGCGCCCAACGACCCGCCCGGCGCCTGGCCGCCACGCCCCGACGCCAGACGCTGCACCCAGCGCGCTAACGGCGTTCCAGGCTACGGGTTGATTGAGAACCTGGCCCAGGAAATAGCCGGCCCGCAACCCGCGCCAGGAGGCTACGTGCCCTGTGTGGTCAGCGCGGCGGAAACGACCGCCGCCGGTGATGGGATCTGGGAGTTCGACTTTATCAGCGCGAACCCGAACGCTCCTCCAGATAACAACCCTGTACCACCGATCCTTGCCAACGAGGAGTGGTCCGGTCGCCTTGCCGATCGCCAGAACTTCACCATCGCCGCCTGGGACGTGAGCGTGCGCGCGCCAGGGCCAGGCGGCGCCGAGATCCCTGGCCGGGTGTTCGCCAATTATCTGGCTTTGAACATGGGCGGCAACGCCGGTAACGGCAACCCGACCACGGTCGGCCTGTACAGCCGGTTCTACATCCTGACCTACGATGGATACGGCTATCAGGTGGATATGAATGGGATTGACCCCTTTGGGTTCATCTTCTTCGCCAATACCAAGGGTATCACCGACCTCGCCGGCCGGCCCATCTACCGCTCTATCCAACTTACTGGCAGTAACCTGGACCAATCCCTCCCGCCGGGGTATACCATTTACAACCCCCGTTTGCCCGATAATTTCGCCACCAACGACGTTACCCACAAGATCTTCTTTGATGTGAACGGCCCGGATCCTGCCCTGCCGGCCAGCGCGCCATCGGCGAGTGGCCAGACCTGGCTGCTCACCACTCCGCAACCGCCACCGCAACCGCCCGGTGTGACCTTCGTCGGCGAAGAGGGCACGCCCGGTCGGGCTGGCACCAATCCCCTCGGCGGCTTCTTTATTTTCGATAACCCTGGCGGCACATCATATACCCTGATCCTTGACATCAATCGCGACGGGATCTTTGGCAATGCCAACGATCGCACGATCAACGGCGCCGCCGACAATGGAACCAATCGCGTCTACTGGGACGGGCTTGATGGCGATGGCGTCCGGGTTCCTGCCGGTCCCCAGTCGTTTGGCGCCCAGTTGCGGTTGAACCGCGGCGAGGTGCATTTCCCCTTTATTGATGTCGAGAACCACCAGAATGGCCATCGTCTGCTCCGGGTCCGGGGGCCAGCGGGGACGGCTGATCTCGATCCGAGTCTGATCTACTACAACGATGCGTATAACTATACCGGCAGCGGGGCCTACGACTTTTCCCTCTGCGCGGCGACCGATGCTCCGCCGCCTCCCGATCGGGCCCGGGTGGCCGATCCGCGCTGCTATGGCGCGGCCCTCGATGCCCGGCGCGTGCTCCAGGGTGCGCCTTCGGTGGCCCCCGGCCTCCCCGGCGCCCATCGCTGGACGACCGCTACCGGCGGCACCTCTACCCAGGGCTTTGGCGATCGGCGCCTGATTGATACCTGGACCTACCTGCCCTCACCGCCGGTAACCCTGACCGGCCAGCTGGTGCTGGCTGAAGCTGATCTCTCGGTAGAGAAAAGCCACAGCCCTCCGACCCTCACGCCAGGCGGAACCGTTACCTACACCGTTGTGGTCCGCAATGCCGGCCCCAGTCCGGCCATCGGCGCCCGTGTTCGGGACGATGTGCCCGCCGCGGTTACTGGCGTCACCTGGACCTGCGCCGTCACCGTCGGTACCGGCCGCTGCGGCAATGCCGCTGGCTCGGGGAACCTGATCGAAACGACCGTTGATCTCGACCCCGGTGCGGCGATTACCTACACCATTGTGGGCCGTCTTAACCCCGATGCCGAGGGAACGCTGGTCAATACCGCCCTGGTGCGCCGTCCCAACGATAACACCGACCCGAATCTGAGCAACAATACCGCCACCGACGTCGCCCCGATTGCGACCGTTGCCGATCTGGAACTGACCAAGACCCTGGCTTCGCCGCCGCCGCTGCGGGCCAACAGCGTGGTCACGTTTACCGTGGCCCTGCGTAACCGCGGACCGGGCCGCGCAACCGGCGTTGCCGTCACTGACCAGTTGCCCGCCGGGCTGAGTTTCGCGAGCGCCGCTACGACCAAAGGTAGTTATGATTCGGCCACTGGCGTCTGGACCGTCGGGACAATGGTCCGTGACGAGGTCGCCTCGCTCACCATTGCTGCCGTGTGGAACGGCCAGCCGACGGTCAACACGGCCCAGGTGAGCGCATCCGATACACCCGACCCGGACAGCACCCCTGGCAACAATGACCCCAACGAGGACGACCAGTCCAGCGTGCGCCTCCCGCCCAACGTGGCCGACCTGGAGTTGACCAAGCGGGTCAACGCTCCACGTGTGAACGTGGGCGCCAATGCGACCTTTACGATCGAACTGGTCAACCGTGGCCCCGACCAGGCCACCGGCGTGCGGGTGAGTGACCGGCTGCCTATCGGTCTGGGCTACGTTTCTGCCACGCCCAGCCAGGGGAGCTACGATCCGGGTAGTGGCCGCTGGGATGTGGGCACGCTGGCGCCAAATGGGCGCGCCACGCTGACCCTGGTGGTGACGGTGCTGGGGCCAGGGCCATTCGTCAATATCGCTCAGGTCAGCGCCTCCGACCAGTACGATCCCGACAGTACGCCCAACAACGACGTGCCAACCGAGGACGATCAGGGCTTTGCGGTGGTTGCCGGCGATCTGGCAGACCTCTCACTGGTCAAGACTGTTGACAATCCGCAACCCCGCGTCGGTGACGAAATTGTCTACACACTGACGCTCCGCAACGCTGGCCCGAGCGCCGCAACCGGTGTGGAGGTTACCGACCGGCTCCCGGCGGGTCTCGCGTACCTTGGGCACGTTCCCAGCCAGGGCGCCTATGACCCGGCCTCGGGGCGCTGGAGCGTGGGCAGCGTGCCAGCCGGCGGCGCCGCCACCCTGCGTATCAACGCGCGGGTCCTGAGCTTCGCGCGCATCGTCAACACGGCCGAGGTGACGCGATCTGACCAGCCGGATCCGAACAGCACGCCCGGCAACAGCGATCCGACCGAGGATGACCAGTCCAGCGTGGCGCTCGATCCGCAGGGCGCCGATCTGTCGCTGACCAAGCGGGCGAATACGACGCGCCCATCGCTCGGCGGTGAGGTCACCTTTACCATCGAACTGATCAACCTTGGCCCGTCGGCGGCTACCAGTGTCCGCGTTACCGAGCGGCTGCCCCAGGGGTTGACCTACCTGCGCCATACTACCAGCCAGGGCAGTTACGCGCCGGCCACCGGCGTGTGGGAGGTGGGTCGCGTCGAGATCGAGGCGCCGGTGACGCTGACGCTTACGGCGCGGGTGGATCGGGCCGGGCCGCTGACAAACCTGGCCGAGATTACCAACTCCGATCAGCCCGATCCCGATAGCGTGCCGGGGAACAATCAGCCGGGCGAGGACGACAGTTCGACCGTCACGGTGCAGTCGCCCGTGGCCGACCTGTCGGTGAGCAAGCGGGCCGTCGAGCCGCGCCCCAGCGCGACGGGTGAGGTCGGCTACGTGATCGGGCTGCACAATGCTGGCCCCGACGTCGCCACCGGCGTCCGCGTCGGCGAGAACCTGCCCCCCGGCGCCACGCTCGTCTCGGCCACGCCGAGCCAGGGGACCTACGCCGCCGGGGTGTGGGAGGTGGGAACCCTCGGCGCCGGCCAGAGCGCCACGCTGGCCCTGGTGGTCCGGCTGTCCGGAAGCCCGCCGTATGTCAACACGGTCGAAGTGATCGCCTCGGATCTGCCCGATCCCGACAGCACTCCCAACAACGGCAATCCGAATGAGGACGACTTCGCCAGCGTGTCGTTGCCCAGCGGGGTGATCGACCTGGAACTGGATCAGGATCCGGTTCGGGCGATTGGTAAGCTCAACGACGGCGCCCTGCTGCGGATCAACCTGGTGAACCGGGGGCCGGATGTGGCGACCGGTGTTGAGGTCGAGAATCTGCTGCCGCCAGAACTTGGCTTCGTGAGCGCCGCACCCTCTCAGGGTGCCTACGACCCGCAAACCGGACGCTGGACCGTGGGGGTGCTGCCGCCCAATGGCGTGGCCTTCCTGCTGCTCACCACCAGGGTGCTGCCCGGCGATAACCGCGAGATCACCAACTTCGCCCAGGTTTCACGGGCCAACGAGTTCGACATCGACAGCACGCCTGGAAACCGGCCGCTTCCGGTGCGCGTCGAGGACGACGAGGACGTGCGCACCTTTAGCCGGCTGACGCCGGTGACGCTCAAGCGTTTCACGGCGATCCAGACGCCATCAGGCGTGCAGGTGGAGTGGGAGACAGGCGTGGAGATCAATACGCTGGGCTTCTACCTGTACCGCAGCAGTGACGGCACACGCGCCACGGCCGGCCGCGTCACGCCGAGCCTGGTGGCGGCGCGGGGCAGCAGCAGCGGCGGGGAGCGCTACAGCTTCCTCGACACCGCCGCGATGCCCGGCGGCGCCTACACCTACTGGCTGGTCGAAGTCGAACGCGGCGGTCAGACCAGCGAGTATGGCCCGCTCACGCCTATCAATCCGACCCTGGTCTGGCTGCCGGTCCTGCGGCGATAACGGCCGTTGCCGTTCTGCTCGCCGCGGGCGGAAAAAGGGTTTGCGGGGAGGCGCAGCCTCCCCGCGCCCCTCCGCGACGAGGCGTTGTGCGCGCCGCACGTAAATGCTCCCTCAGCCCTGACTTCCCTCGCCAGAACGTCCCACAAACACCGTGGTATCGAGTATACTGTGCGGCAGAATTGCTGGTGGACGCCGCGCCCGACGGAGCCGGCGCGGCACAGGCATTGATCTTGCCCATCAGGAGCAAGCCCATGGCCATTCACAATTTTAATCCCGGTCCGGCGGTGTTGCCGCGACCCGTGCTGGAGCGCGCCCAGGCCGAATTACTCGACTACCAGGGGCGAGGGATGTCCATCCTCGAGATGAGCCATCGCTCGAAGGAATACGAAGCGATCAACGCCCGTGCCGAAAGTCGTTTCAAGGCGCTGCTTGGACTGAACGACGACTATCGGGTGCTGTTCATGCAGGGGGGCGCCAGCACGCAGTTCGCCCTGGTGCCACTGAACTTCCTTGTGCCGGGCAAAGTCGCCGACTACGTCGTGAGCGGAAGTTGGGGTGAAAAGGCGCTCGAAGAGTCGCGCCGGGTCGGGCGCACCGCCGTGGCCGCCAGCAGCGCCGAGGGCGACTATCGCCGCGTCCCGGCGCCGTCCGAGATTCGCCTCTCCGAAGACCCGGCGTATGTGCACATCACTACCAACGAGACCATTCAAGGAGTGCAATGGCCGGAGATCCCCGCCGTCGAGGGAGCGCCCATAGTGGCGGATATGAGCAGCGACATTATGGCGCGCCCCTTCGATGCCTCGCGTCTGGCCCTGTTCTATGC
>JAOACN010000367.1 GCA_026417815.1 Chloroflexaceae bacterium
CGCCAGTAGCGACCCCGGTTGCGACCTCCACGCCGCTACCCTCGCCAACACCGCTACCCGCCCCGACGCCAACGCCGGTAGCAACGCCTACCGTGGTCGCCGTCGCCGCCTCCCCGACCTCGGCGTCATTACCCTCGGCGCCTGACGACCCCGATCTTGCTCGCTACGCCGGATGCGTCAGTTGTCACAACCAGCATCCCCAACAGGTGCGCATGCCCCACCCATTGAACCCGACCTGCAACGAGTGCCATCGCGGATCGCCGAACCGCATCGGCTGCCCAAGTTGCCACAGCATGCATGCCATAGATAACAAGCACGAGGCCATACCCGACCTCGCCTGCGCAACGTGCCATAAGTAGAGACGGCCCGCCGGGCCATCGCCCCCCACCCCGGGCCGTCTCCTCCCCACCCCGGTCATCGCCGCTCCACCCGGGCCATCGCCGCCCTACCCCGGGTGTGACGCAACGGTTTGCGCTTCCTCTCGCCCGGCGGGCCGGTGGGCCGCGGCACGTGCAGAACTTTACGTCGCACCCTGCCATGCCCTGCACGTTGCCAACCAGGGTGGTGGTAAAATACCTCTGAGCACAATCCCGGAGGGCTTCGAGAGGCTCGGCCTCAGGTGGGTTTCAAACCGGTATAAGATCTGGCCTTGAGCTTGCTGGAATGGAAGCCGATGGTTCTGATTGCAACCCTCTGCGCCCCGATGCGCGTTGCGCTCACGCGCCTGGTCGCGCGCCGGGGTATGACCGCCCTGGTATGCTTCGATGGCGCGGCGGCAGTGGCCGCCGGGCGTGCGCAACGCGGCGAGTTGCGCGGCGCGATCCTCGATGCTGACCTGCCCTCGATGAGCGGCCCGGATGTCGCCCGCGCCCTTGAAGACGAAGTTGGCCCCCTGCCAATCTTCATCCTCCCGCCCCCTTCCGTTCCATTGCTATCCAACCCGGCTGGCATCAGCGACGACGAGCTGGCGCGGATCGATGCCTGGCTCGTGAGACTTGCGCTCGCGCCATCCCTGGATCGGCGTCGGGTTCCCGAACCCGCGCTGGCTCTCGAGGACGTGGGCTTCTAGAGCACTGACCGGCATGCTTGATCCCCTGAGGACCCTGAGCCCCATGGCTCGCTGCGCTCGCGCGGCCAGCGTTGCGGGTCAATCGTTTCGAGAAACGCTATAGCACCACGTCCGAGCGGCGATGGGCCTCACACTGGCACAGCCGGTGTGGGGCCTTACCGGGCGAGGGCCCATCTGTAAACAGAGTTTTTCGCTAAACTCCCACTCCCTCCCCAACCCTCCCCCGCTGGGGAGGGCCCCCGACTCCTCCCCCCAGCGGGGGGAGGCCGGGAGGGGGGCGGAAATGCCAGGAAACTTACGTTACAGACTAATCATGTGCCTGGTGGGCTGCTAAGCCCGGTATGGCGCCTCCGGGAGGGTTGCGCTCTCCCACGAACATCGTCGTCGTCCCGTTGTTGTGCGGCGCAGCCGCAAGAGCCTTGACATCTGCACAGGAGGTTGACCCAATGAGCCGGCTGGAACAGACCATCGCCCAGATTGCTCCCCTCGACGCTGAAGCTATGGCCGCGGCGCGCGCGCGCCAGGATGTGCTGACGAAGCCCCAGGGCGCCCTGGGGCGCCTGGAGACGCTGGCGACGCAGATCGCCGGGATTACCGGCAATCCGCGCCCGCGGCTGATCCAGCCGGCGGTGGTGGTGATGGCTGGCGACCACGGCGTGGCTGCCCAGGGCGTGAGCCTCTACCCTGCCGAGGTTACGCCGCAGATGGTGCTGAATTTCCTCCGCGGCGGCGCGGCAATCAACGTCCTGGCTCGCCATGTGGGCGCCCGGGTGGTGGTGGTTGATATGGGCGTGGCCGTCGATCTGCCACCCCATCCCGACTTGCTGGTGCGCAAGATCGCTCGGGGCGCCCGCGATTTCAGCCGCGAGCCGGCGATGAGCCGCAATCAGGCTCAGCAGGCTGTGGAAACCGGTATCGCCGTGGTCGAGGAGGTGATCGCTACGGGCGTTGATGTGGTTGCCACCGGCGATATGGGCATCGGCAATACGACCCCGTCAAGCGCCATTGTTGCCGCCATCACCGGCCGTCCGGTCGCCGAGGTAACCGGGCGCGGCACTGGTCTCGATGATGCCGGACTGGTCCGCAAGGTGGCCGTGATTGAGGACGCGCTGGCACTCCACCGGCCCGATCCGACCGATGGTCTGGACGTGCTGGCAAAGGTCGGGGGATTAGAAATCGGCGGTCTGGCCGGGGTGATGATCGGCGCGGCAGCCCGGCGCGTGCCGGTGGTGGTTGACGGCTTTATCTCCGGCGCGGCGGCCCTTGTCGCCTGCACGCTGGCGCCAGCCGCGCAGCCCTACCTGATCGCTGGCCATCGCTCGGTCGAACGGGGGCATCAGGCCGTGTTTGGCCGGCTCGACCTCGAACCGCTGCTCGACCTGGGCATGCGCCTGGGTGAAGGCACGGGAGCGGTGCTGGCCATTTCGCTCTGCCAGGCCGCCTGCAAGATCCTCGATGAGATGGCCACCTTTGCCGAGGCCGGCGTGTCGGGCCCGGCGTAGCAGCCCGCCTGCCCGATGGGAGGGTCCGGGAGGGCTGCGCCCTCCCGGTTTTCCACCCCGTCAGCGCACGATGAAGCGGATGGCGTAACTTACGTCGTTATCCACGTTGTCGTTCTGGGAACTGCGAATGGCCATAACGTAGAGACCACGCTGCGCTCCCTGCGGTACCGTGTAGGTCCAGGTAATGACCCCATTCGCATCGGCCCGCAGTTCGCGGTCAAATCGCTCGATCGAGCCGTCGGGCCGGTTCAGCCAGTAGCCGGCGAATTCGCCGTCCCTAAAGCCCGAGGCGCTGAAGGCGAAGGTCGTCCCGATACCGCCCTCCTCAGGCGTGACCCGCGCCGAAGGTGCGGGGCTGGCTCCGTTGGTAATGCTGAACCCGATCCGCTCGATCTTTCGAGTATCCTTGCCCCGCGCTACCATGATCCACTGGCCGCCGATGCTGGTGGGCGGGGCCGTCCAGGTCCAGGTAACGGTACCATCGGGATTGGCCCGAATGTCGGGGGGACCGGCAACGACGACGCCATCGGGGCGTTCGAGCCAGGTATCGAGCCGCTCGATGGCGTTGAAACCCCGGGCCTGGAAGGTGAAGGTGGTGCCGGGAGGTCCGCTGAGCGGGTTGACGCTCGCCACGGCCGGCGGATCGGCGGCGATAATGAAGGTGATCTGGGTCTCGCGGCGGCTTTCGAGGCCACGGAAGCTCATCGTCCAGGCGCCAGACGGCGCGCGCGCCGGGGCCTGCCAGGTGAGGGTCACGCGGCCATCGCCATCGGCGCGCACGGGGGTGCGTTTGGTGTCATCCACCGTTCCGTCGGGCCGGGTTGGCCAGTAGCCCACCTCTTCGATGCTCTTGAAGCCTGTCACCACGAAGGTGAAGGTGGTGCCGGGCGTGCCAGCAGCTGGGGTTACCTGACCGCCAGGCGGCGGAGGACCCGCCGGGGCCGGATTCGCGCCGGTGATCGTGAAGGGGATGGCCACTTCCACGCCGCTATCACGCCCGCGGCTGACGGCCTGCCACACGCCGGCCTGGGCGCTGGCAGGGCTGGCCCAGCGCCAGGTCACCACGCCATTGCGATCGGCGATCAGGTAGGGAGTGGCATCAACGGCCCGACCGTCGGGTGTGGTCAGCCAGGAGCCGACCTGTTCGCCCGGGGTAAAGCCGCCAACGGTGACACTGAAGACGGTGCCCGGGGCGCCGCTCGATGGTGTCACACTCCGCTCGGGGGCCGGGGCGTCTGGCGCAATAATGGCAAAGCGCGCGATAATCTCGCGGCTGGTTTGCAGATCACGCACCACCATCTGCCAGACGCCGCCGCGGGCGCCGTCCGGGGCTGTCCAGCGCCAGCGCAGTTCACCGCGAGCATCAGGCACGAGATTCGGGTCCTTGCCGGGTACCAGGTCACGACTGGCGCCGCCAGGATCAACCAGCCAGGCGGCAACCCGCCTGCCCGGCGTAAGACCGCTGGCTTGAAACTTAAAGGTGGTTCCCGGGGCGCCACTGGAGGGCGCCACACTGATCGGGTCGGGGAGGGGGTTCGATCCGGTGACAGTGAAGGGAATGGCGAGCAACACATTGCTGGTGACGCCCCGGGCGCTCATGGTCCACTCCCCGTTGGGGTCGCCGGGGGCAACGTCCCAACTCCAGATGATCGCGCCACTGGTATCGGCAAACACCGAAGGATAGCGCGGGCGAGCAGCGCCGCCAGGGGGGCTGGCCCACAGGTCAACCCGTTCGCCAGGCGTGAACCCGGTGGCGGTAAAATGGATGCGCGTGCCTGGCCCGGCCACGCCGGGCGAGGCGCTGCCACTGGCGGCACGCGCCGTTGGAACAAGACCGGACAGCGCCAGGGCGCTGAGAAACAGTACCAGCGTCAGGGTTCGCAAGTGCAGGTTCATGGGTGTTTCGGACCCTCCTACGAGGAGAACTCGCGGTCATTGTACTACGTATGTATGTCCGTGAGACCCAACAAGAGGACGAGATCGGGTTACATCTGTGTCATACATCGGGGGGGGCGGAAGGAGGAGACCCGCTCCCTCGCTCCCCTGAAGCCGGTAGTGGCGAGCAGACGGCAGGCGTGCCCGGCAGGTCAGGAGAACGCAGCCCTCCCGCGCGCTTCCCTGACGTGAGCTTCGGGGGAACCCGGTTGCCCGATGCCCCGGCCCACCGGAGGTTCGGGAGGGCGCAACCCTCGCGAGACAATCTTTTTGTCATCCCGCCCGGGACAATCCGGTTGCCGATTGTTTTCGCTGGCCATGCTCGTGCTACAATACGCGCGCTCACCAGTCGGCACGATGATCGTGATGGATGCGGTGGGAGAGAGCGTGGGAAGGCGAAGCCCTCCCCGCGAAATCCATCACCACCAGGTTGACACCCCAGTGGTTCACTGGCGGTAACTGTGTCTCAGGCTTATGCAGGGAGGTATAGGTATGACAACGGAACCGCTCGCCGAGGGAGAGGCTATCACGAGTGGCGGCGCGGTCAGCTTTACCACAAAGCTGCGTGCCGTGCCCGGTCTCGATCCGGAGGTGGTTGAGAAACTGAACGCGATCGGGATCGCCGATAATGCCACGCTCCTTGCGCGGGGCGCGCAGCCCGAGGGTCGCGATGAGATCTGTGCCGCAACCGGCATCAACGCCGTGCAATTGCTCAGCACCCTGTACTTGATGGATCTTGAGCGCGTGGATGGCGTGTCGTGGACCAACGCGCGGCTGCTGGTTGGCGCGGGGGTGACGACGGTGCCTGATCTGGCCTTTCGCAGCGCGGAGGATCTGTTGCCGCAGATCCAGCGGGCCAACGAAGAGTTGGGCCTGGTCAAGCGCCTGCCCTCGCGCAAGGCCATCCAGGGCTGGATCGAGCATGCGCGCACGTTGCCCCAGGCTAT
This sequence comes from Chloroflexaceae bacterium, assembly GCA_026417815.1. Taxonomy (GTDB): domain Bacteria; phylum Chloroflexota; class Chloroflexia; order Chloroflexales; family Chloroflexaceae; genus JACAEO01. The sequence goes on from JAOACN010000367.1 coordinate 5,454, forward strand.
CTACTTTGGCGGAAACAGTGAAGTGTTCTGAGGTGGGAACACGCCATCAAAGTGAGGGTGTGGGAGGGCTGCGCCCTCCCAGGAACGTTCTTCAAAGCAGATTTCGTCACGTTTGTACATAGTGCTACGACGAGACTTCATTTCCGCGGGGCTGCGGCCCCCGCAGGATGCCCCATTCCGGTGTGGCGAGGCGCAGCCGCGCCGCACCGGAATGGGGCGTCGGAGGGGCTTCGCACCTCCGACGCCTCGCCTATTCCGAGGAGTCGCGTTGGAGCAATAGCGACTCGAAGCGGGCCGCGGGCAGCGGCGGGCCAAAAAGAAAGCCCTGAAACAGATCGCAACCGGCGTCGAGCAGGAAGCGATGCTGGAGTTCGGTTTCGATGCCCTCGGCGACGAGTTGCAGGTTCAGCGAACGCCCCAGGGTAACGATTGCGTGGACGATACCCCGGCTGCCATTGTGGGCCGTGGCATCGAGTCGGGCCACGAAGGTCCGGTCCACTTTCAGGGTGGTGAGGGGCAAGCGTTGCAGATAGGCCAGGGACGAATAGCCCGTGCCAAAATCATCCAGGGCAAGGGCAAGGCCCAGGGCGCGCAGTTCGTGTAACTGGCGCAGGAGAAGTTCCAGGTCGCTGAACAGGGTGCTCTCGGTCAGTTCCAGTTCAAACAGGGCCGGATCAAGGCCGCTGCTGGCAATCGTGGCGGCAACCATGGGCAGGAAGGAGGGCTGGGCGAACTGGATCGCCGAGATGTTGACCGCCACGGGGATGAGCGTGAGACCCTTCTGTTGCCATTCCCTGAGTTGCCGGCTGACCTCTCGCAGGCACCATTCGCCGATGGGCACGATCAGCCCCAGTTCTTCGGCCAGAGGAATAAAGTGGCTCGGTAGGATCGTTCCCAGTTTGGGATGTTGCCAGCGGATCAGCGCCTCGGCGCCCCTGAGCCGTCCGGTGCGATCCACCTTGGGCTGATAGAACAGCACCAACTCATCGCGTTCCAGCGCCCGTCGCAAACGGCTTTCCAGTTGCAGGCGCTCCAGGGCCATCCGGTTGGTGTTGGGATCGAAGAACTGAAAGCTGTTGCGCAGGGTGGTTTTGGCGCGATACATCGCCACATCGGCGTTGCGTTGCAGCGTGTCGGCATCTTCGCCATCATCAGGAAAGACGCTGGCGCCGATGCTGGCGCTGAGGAACAGTTCGTGACCATTGACCAGGAAGGGCATGCGCAGCATCTCGTGCAACCGGCTGGCGACCTGTGAGACCTGGCTGGTTTCGACTATCTCGGGCAGGACAAGCATAAACTCATCGCCACCTCGGCGCGCCAGGGTGTCGCTGGCACGCACGCAGCCCTCAAAGCGACGCGCGAGTTGCACCAGGAGCAGATCGCCTACGTTGTGGCCCAGGGTATCGTTGATCTGTTTGAAGCGGTCCAGGTCAATGAACAGCACCGCCACTTTGTGCCGGGTGCGTTGGGCGACTTCGAGCGCCTGGCGGAGGCGATCCTCGAAGAGTACACGGTTGGGCAACCCCGTCAGGGGATCGTAGTGGGCCTGAAAGGCGAGTTGATGCAGACGCTCATGCTGCTCAACCGCAATGGTTATTAACTGGTTCACCAGTTCGATGAAACGCAGATCATCGCTGTCGGGGTAGGCCATGACCCGCCGGCCCAGGGTTAACACACCCGGGAGGGAACCGGGGTTGAGATGTAACCTGCTGCGCCAGCAATAGAGCGCCGGTAACGGAGCCATCTCCTCAGGGGCGTTGATAGTGGTGATCTCCAGATTAATGCCCGAGGCATAGGGAGGAGCATGCACCGCAGTGCGCGTAAAGGCGTCGAGGGTCGCGACATACTCGATGGTCAGATCGGCATCGTGGGCATGGTAGAGATCGCTGTGTTGCAGGGCCAGGGCGACATAGGCAGCGTCTCCGTAACGTTCCCGGATCAGGGCAACCAGTTCGGTCGCCACGATCCCGAGGGGTTGCTGGCGCGCCACCAGTTCCAGCACCCGCCGTCGCGCCAGATCGAAGGCTTCGGCGCGTTTGCGTTCCGTAATGCACTCCAGGGACACCACTGCCCGACCCCATGGCGTATCGCCACAGTGGCTGACGTGCATCGCGAACCACTGGCGATTGCCGCTGTGTTCCACCGCGTATTCCGTGGCAACTGTCTCTTATACACATCTCCGAGCCCACGAGACCA
>JAOACN010000371.1 GCA_026417815.1 Chloroflexaceae bacterium
CCGCAGAGGCGCCCCTCGACGCGCCGACCCGCCACGACCGCGGCGCCCGGCAGACCGTCGCTCAGATTGAGCGCGTCGGCGCCGGCGGCGGCGGCAGCCGCGGCCAGTTCAGCCAGGCCCTCGGCGTAGACGGGCAGTTTCACGATCAGCGGCAGGGGGGTGGCCGCGCGGGCCGCCGTGACCAGGCGCTCCGCCGTCTCCGGTTCGGTTGCGCCGAACGTTGCAAGCGACAGTTCGACGCCACGCACCCCTTCGAGCGTTTCCAGTTCGGCCAGGAGCGCGCCGAGTTCGGCCTCATCGGCGGCGATGACGCTCAGGATCACCGGCGTCTCCCAGGCGGCCCAGAGCGGCGCGAAGCGCCGGCGCACCGCGCCCAGGCCGGGGTTGAACGCGCCGCCAGCGTAGAGCAGGCCAGCCGGCGTTTCGATCAGCGCGGGAGGCGGGTGGGCGCGCCGGGGGCGCAGGCTGGTGCTGCGGGTAATCAGCGCGCCCAGGCCGTGCCCGCCGTCGCGTTGCCCGAGCCGGAGTTGCCGCGCCACCTCGACACCGTAGCCCAGGCTCCCCGCCGCGGCCAGCAGGGGGGTTGCCAGTTCAAGCGCGTAGGGATTGCGCGGGGCCAGGTCAATCATACCTCGATCTTCTGCCACTTCCCAGAACTGAAGCGCCACAGCACCATAATCGCCTGGAGGGTGAAGTCGGTACACATCGCCAGCCACACCCCGGGCAACCCGCCGCCGAGCCAGCCCACCACCACGAAAGTGAGGGGCAGACGCACCACCCAGGTGGTGAGCAGGCGGCTGTAGAGGGGCCAGCGGGTATCACCCGCACCCCTTAAGGCGCCGAGCAGGATGAAGCTCACCGCCAGGGCCGGCTGCACCAGACCGGCGGCGCGCAGCGGGGGCGTGGCCGCCGCGACAACCATAGGGTCGTTGGTGAACAAGGCCACCAGTTGCGCGGGGAAGAGTACCATGAATCCGCCCAGGACGCTCATCATCACTCCACCCTGGAACAGGCCCTCGTAGGCGCTGCGCTCGGCCTCGTCGGGTCGGCGCGCGCCGAGGGCCTGCCCCACCAGAGCCCCGGTAGCGGCGGCATAGCCCATCCCTGGCAGAAACGAGACCGACTCGATCGTAATAGTGATATTGTGCGCCGCGTAGGCCGTCGTGCCCAGATTGGTCACGAAGCGCACGAAGATCAGCAGCGCCGCCTGGAAGACGAACTGCTCGCCCGCCGTTGGCAACCCGACGCGCACCAGGCGCCGCAGCATCTCCGGATCGGGCCGCCAGTCGAGGACCAGCCGCAGACCGGCGTGGCCCCGCAGCATCAATGCCACGGCGACGACGCCTCCCAACCCGCGGGCCAGGGTCGTGCCAATCGCCGCGCCGGTCACGCCCAGGGCGGGCAGGCCCAGTTGCCCGTTCACCAGCAGCCAGGTGACGGCGATGTTGATCGTGTTGACCACCAGCATCAGCAGCAGGGGCGTGCGGGTATCGCCCGCGCCGCGCAGGCAGGCGGTGATTGCCAGGAGCAAGGTGGTAGGGAGGAAGGTTATTGCGGTGATGCGGATGTACGCGGCGCTGATCGCGCGAGTCTCCTGGGGGGCCTTGAGCGCGGCCAGGAACGGCTCGGCGCCCAGGAAGCCCAGGGCCGTGGCCATGACGCCGACCACGGCGCCCAGCAGCGCCACCTGGCGCACGATGCGCCCCAGGCCGGCCTCGTCGCGGGCGCCCACGGCGCGGGCCACCAGGGCCGTGGCGCCAATGCCGACGGCCATGAATAGCACCATCATGATCCAGGAAAACTGATTGCCCAGACCCACCGCCGTCAGCGCGGCGGCGCTGTCATAGCCGAGCAACTCCGAGGTTGCCAGGGCCAGATTGCCCACCAGAAACACGTCGGCCAGGCCGACCATGGTGTTGAGAAGTTGTTCGCCGACGGCGGGCAGGGCCAGGGTGAACATGCGCCGGCGGACGGAGCCGCCGGGCAGGTTGCGGGCGCGGGGCGGGGCGCTGACTGCGCGCATCGTTGTGGTTCCTCGCGGACAGGGGGGAAGGGGGAAACCCGTACAGCACGTACCGCAGAGGGCGCAGAGAGGCGCCGAGGCTTTCGATGAATCGAATCCTCCACTCTGCGCGCTCTGCGGTAAAAACAGGCGCCTGTCATGTTCAACCGCTGTCGGCGGGCGCTGTGTACCCCAGGGCTTGCAGGGCGCGCCGGGCCTCGGCCGCTTCGTCCCAGGGGCGGTTGTGGTCGGCGTAGATGATGCTACCCTCGTGACCCTTGCCGAGCAACAGCACGAGATCGCCGGGCCGGGCGGCCGCCATCGCGGCCTGGATGGCCTCGCTCCGGTCGGGGATGATGCGGTAATCCTGATCGGCGCGACGCCCCGCTCGTTCGGCGCCGGCGGCGATCTGGGCGATGATGGCCAGGGGATCCTCGCCCCGAGGATCCTCATCGGTGAGTACCAGCAGATCGCAGTAGCGTCCGGCAATCTCGCCCTGGATGGCCCGCTTGGCCACGTCGCGTTCACCGGCGCTGCCGAAGACGGCAATGATCCGTCCTTGGACAAGGGGCCGTAGCATGCTCAACACCTGTTCAAACGACTCGGGATTGTGGGCGTAGTCCACAATGACTTCGAACGGCTGCCCCATCAGTACCGGCTCCATCCTGCCACGTGGCCCGCGGGCGGCGCCAAGAGCGGCGACGGCCTGTTCGAGGGGCACGTCCTGGCTCAGGGCCACACTGAGGGCCGCCAGGGCATTGGAGACGTTGAAGGCGCCGGGCAGCCCCAGGCGCAGGCGCGCGCTGCCCCAGGGGGTGTCAACCGTGAGTTCCGCGCCGGTGGCGCTGGCGGCCACCTCGCGGGCGCGCACATCGGTGTTGGGGCCGGCGCCGAAGCGCAACTGGCGAGCCGCTGCGGGCGCCGCGCGGAGAAAGACCTGGTGGTGCGGATCGTCGGCGTTGACGATCGCCCAGGCTTCGCCCTTGCGTCGCCCCGAGGGGGTGCGTTCGCCCAGCATTTCGAAGAGGCGCGCCTTATCGGCGCGGTACTGCTCCAGGGTGCCGTGATAGTCGAGATGCTCGTGACCAAGGTTGAGGAACACCGCCACGTCGAAGAGGCAGCCGCCGAGGCGGTTCCAGCGGGCGGAGAGGGCGTGCGAGGTGGCTTCGATCACCGCGACGTCGCAGCCATCGGCGACCATTGCCGCCAGGAGGGCCTGCACCTCCGGGGCCTCGGGGGTGCTCTGGCGGGTATCGTTGGCCCAGCGCCGCGGGCCTACCTTGAAATCCACGGTGTTGATCAACCCCGTGCGATGGCCGCAGGCATCGAGGATCTGGCTGATGAGATCGGTGGTGGTGCTTTTGCCCTTTGTGCCGGTTACACCGATGGCGCGCAGGCGCAGGGCCGGGTAGTCATAGAAGGCGGCGGCGAGAGGCGCCAGCGCGACCCGGCTATCAATGGCCACCACGAGGGTCGCCTCATCGGGCGCGGGGGCGTGGCCCCACTGCCGCGCGTCAACCAGCACCGCACGGGCGCCCCGCGCGACGGCCTGCTCCACGTAGGCATGCCCGTCGGTATGCTGGCCCTTGATCGCCACGAACAGCGCGCCGGGTTCGACCTTGCGCGAGTCGTAGGCCACCGCGGTGATGGGGATGTCGAGGGGCCCATCGGCGCGCAGCACGGCCACGCCGGCCAGCAGGGTGCGTAGGGTTGGCATCGGTTTGTCCATAGGTTGCCTGCGCGGCTGCGCCGCGCGCCGCCGTAAAGAAAAAAGGCTCCCTGGGAGGGCAAAGCCCGCCCAAACCCTCTCCTCCGGTACATGTTCAGAGGTGGGGTGACCCCGCAGACCTGGGAACGAGGGTGTCCCGCCTCGTCAGGATTCGAGGGCACGATGCCCTCGCTCCCAGGAGAAGTGTGAACACGTACCTCACTCCGCGGGCGCCGGAACTACGCCCCCATACGCCTGAGCGCAAGGCGGTAGAGGGGCGCCAGCAGCACGCGATCATAGGCCGGCAGGTAGCGCACGATCCGGCCACCGAAGCCCTTTTTGAAGCGGTAGACCCCGATCAGCGGGTCGTGCTGGGCGGCGCGTTCCAGAGCCGCGCGGGTCTCCTCGTCCGGAGCGGTCGCCGCGCGGCCCAGCGCGTCGGGAATGCCCCAGAGGTCGTAGTGCGCG
>JAOACN010000399.1 GCA_026417815.1 Chloroflexaceae bacterium
CATCAGGCGTGGGCGTGGGGCAACCGGGTTGCTCCACCCTCCTCCGGTCGGCGGTAGGCGGCCGCTTCTCCCCCTACCTCTCCACCGCAGGTAGAGAGGGAAGGGGTCGGGGGGACGGTGAGGATCATACCGCCACGGCACGGTGGTCATTTCTTCTCGTTCAAGCGGTTCCCGGCGGGGTATACTGCCTCTGGTTCCTCCTGTTACCACCGCCGGAGAGGAGCGCCAATGAACGAACTACCACTGCCTGCCTGGGCTGCCTATCCCGACCGCCCGCTCCGGCGGGCGATTAACCGCGCGCCCATTATGCTCTATCGGCTGGGCCTCGGGCCGCTGATCGGCCATCTGGTGATGATCATGAGCACCACCGGGCGCAGCAGCGGGTTGACCCGGCGCACGGCGATCGAGTATCACATCTGCGCCGGGCGCATCTACGTGATGAGTGGGTACGGCGCCCGACCGGACTGGTACCAGAACATCCTGGCCGACCCGCGGGTGACGCTTCAACTTGGCGGCGAGGTGCGCCACGCGCGCGCTCATCGCGTCACCGACGAACTGGAACTCGATGCCGCCTACGACTGCTTCGAGCACAATCCGGGGCTCCGCGTGATGGCCCGGCTCCTCGGCGTGGAGTTGACCCGTGAGAGCTTTCTCGCCAATCGCGAGCGGTTCTACCTGGTCACGTTCGACTCGACCGACGAGCCGACGCCCCCGCCGCTCCCCGCCGACCTGCGCTGGGTCTGGCCGGTGGCCCTGACCCTGATGGCGGCATTGTTCTGGCTCGGGCGCCGCGCGCGCTAGGCAGGCGCCGCGCGCCGCCGCTTCGTGGGGCCTGCCCGAATACCTCCTTCGGAAGTGTCAGGAGGAGCGCAGCCCTCCGAGGAGCCGGGTGCTCGCCCCCGGGAGAGGCTGGGAGGGCTACGCCCTCCCAGGAAACGTCTTTCCTCGTCTGGTTGGAGGAAGGCGGGGAAACCAGGTTTCCCCACATCCCTGCCTGAGGAGAGGGTCTGGGAGAGTTGCGCCCTCCCAGATCCTCTTCGCCGGACATTCGCATACCGTGCCGGACGCACCGCTCAGGGGAGGATATGACCAGGTATCTGTTGACCATTTTTCTCATCCTTGTCGTCAGCCTCGTAGCGCTACCAACCCTTTGGCTGCCTGCATCTGGCGCCAGCCAGGCGCAGGGACAGCTAGTTATTGCCAACGTCCAGCCGGGCGCGGCGCAGGTTGAGCAGTACGGCAAGTTTGAACTCACGTTTGATGTTAACGGCACAGTTGCCAGTAATTTCGCCTATCCCTTTGATCCCGCGCCGCCTGCTGGCGTGCCGGCCGCGGTTGGCATCAGTGTGGACGGTCTGTTCAGCCCGGACAACTGGAAGACGGTGATCAGCCAGCCAGGCTTTCTGTACCAGGATTACCAGCGTCGCTGCGTCGGCGACACCGAGGCCAACGACTGCGCCAGCGGCTCGGAGTGGTTGTATCCGCTTGGCGCGCCGGTCTGGAAGGTGCGCTTTGCGCCGCAACAGACCGGTGTCTGGCACTATCGCCTGCGCGCCCAGGATGCCTCCGGCGTTGCCTTGAGCGACGTTGGCGCGTTCACCGTTACACCACCGGTCTCGCCGCACAATCACGGCTTTATCCGCATCGGCCAGCGCGATCCGGGCTATTTCGAGTACTCCGACGGCTCGCCGTTTATCGCTGCGGGGCATGGCGCGGGCTTCGACGGCGGTCGCTTCACCTACCACGCCGATGCCGAGATGCGGCGCTTTGAACGCTACCGGATCAATTTCCTGCGGGTGTGGATGAGCGGCAGCGGCATCTACATGGCCCCCTGGAACCCCTGGCACTCGCACCACCTGCCCGGGGAAGGCGGCTACTTCAATGCACCGAGCCTGAGCTATGCCGAGGCCTACGCGGATCATCAATTCTCGCTGCGGCTCTGGGATTACGCCGATCCCGCGATGTCCAACCGGCGCAATCCGTGCATGTTTCAGGGCTTCTCGAACCGCATCGCCGTCAAGCCCAACACCACCTACCTCGTTCGCGCGCGGGTGCGCGCGGTTGGCGTGAGCGGCCCGCGGAACGCCCGCTACCCCTACGGGTTCACCATCCGGCGCGGCGGCTGGCTGGGCGAAACGTGCGCCGATCCCGCCTCGACCGCCGAAAACACGACCCGCCTGGTCGGGTTCGTTGCCGGTACCACCGGCTGGACCGAGATCACCGGCACGTTTACCACCGGCGCGAACGACTTCTTTCTCGATAACTTCTACCTGATCCTGGAAAATACCACCGGCGGCGATGTCTTCGTGGACGAGGTCTCGGTGCGGGAGTGGGATGGCAGCGCGGCCGTCGGCAGCGAAGTGCTGTGGAAGAACCGCTTCGCCTACCACCGCTACTTCGACCAGGCGCCCTCCTGGCAATGGGACCATGTGCTGGAGCAGGCCGCCCGGGCCGGGGTGACCATCCGCCCGGTCGTCCTGGAGAAGAACGACTGGATCGCCAATCATATCGCGCCCGACGGCAGCCTGGTCGGCACGTACTACGATCTCGACAACGATCGCTTCTACGCCGCGCCGAACACGGCGGTACGGCGCTATCACGAGTATTTCTGGCGCTACCTGATCGCCCGCTGGGGTTACTCGCGCGCGGTGCATTCCTGGGAGTTGCTCAACGAGGGTGATCCATATAACGGCAACCACTATGCCCAGGCGGACGCCTTCGGGCGCTTTATGCGCGCCAACGATCCCTCGCGCCACCTCGTTACCACTTCAGCCTGGCACAGCTTCCCCATTGCCGAGTTCTGGGACAATCCGGCCTACAGCGGGGTGGACTACGCCGATGTCCACGCCTACG
>JAOACN010000503.1 GCA_026417815.1 Chloroflexaceae bacterium
GAGGAGCACAATCTCGGCGCGGGGATCTAGAGCACTGATATCATTGATTCGCTGAAGACACTGAGCCGTTTGGCTCGCGGCGGTCGTGCTGCTATCGTTGCGGGTCAATCGTTTCGAGAAACGCTATAGCATCGCTCTGGACAATCGGATCGCTGAATTGCTTGCTGGTCAGGGATTACCCTTCTCGCAACTCCCTGGGAGCTGGCGAGAGCAAATCCGCAATCCAAAATCGAAAATCCACAATCGCCATGCCTCTCACCATCTACAACACGCTCACCCGCGCCACTGAGCCATTCGAGACGCTCGAACCCGGCGTGGTGCGCATGTATGTCTGCGGAGTGACGCCCTACGATGAAGCCCATATCGGCCACGCCATGTCGGCGGTGGTCTTTGATGTGATCCGGCGGTACCTGGAGTTCCGTGGCTACAGCGTGCGGCATATCGTCAATTTTACCGATGTTGACGACAAGGTCATCGCCCGCGCCGCGGAACTTGGCCGCGATCCCCTTGAACTCTCCTCCGAGCTGGCCGAGGAGTTCCTGGCCCAGCTCCAGGCGTTGAACGTGCTGCCCGCCAGCGCCTATCCCCGCGTCACCCGCACCATCCCCGAGATCATCGCCTTTATCCAGGGCCTGATAGAGCGGGGACACGCCTATGTCGCCGATGGCGATGTCTATTTCCGCGTCTCTAGCGACCCCGACTACGGCAAGCTCTCCGGACGCTCGCTCGAAGATATGCTCGCTGGCACCCGCTTCGAGGTCGATCCGCGCAAGGAGTCGCCCGCCGACTTCGCCCTCTGGAAGGCCGCCCGGCCCGGCGAGCCTGCCTGGGATAGCCCCTGGGGCCCCGGGCGTCCGGGCTGGCACATCGAGTGCTCGGCGATGAGCATGCAGCACCTCGGCGAACAGATTGATATTCACGGCGGCGGCACCGACCTGATCTTCCCCCACCACGAGAATGAGATTGCCCAGAGCGAGTGCCTGACCGGGAAGCCCTTCGCCCGCTACTGGGTGCACAACGGGATGTTGCAACTGGTTAATCCCGAGACGCGGCAGGTCGAGAAGATGTCGAAGTCGCTCGGCAATGTGGTGACGGTGGCGAGTTTCCTCGAACGCTACGACGCCGATGTGTTCCGGCTGATTGTGTTGAGCAGTTCCTACCGCAGCCCCCTTACCTACAACGAGGAGGTTGCCGCCGACAATGTCCGTAAGCTCGAACGGCTGCTTACCGGCCTGCAACCGCCTACCGGCGCCCTCACCGAGGGGCCGCCCGTCGCCGTCCTCGCCGATGCCGTCGCCATGGCCCGCGCGCACTTCGTCGAGGCCATGGACGCCGATTTCAACACTGCCGGCGCGCTAGCGGCGCTGTTCGACCTGGTGCGGGCGATCAACAGCGCCCGCGACGCCGGTGTCGGCGGTGCGCCCTTCGTCGCCGCCCAGAACGCCCTCCGCGAACTGGCCGGCGTCCTCGGGCTGCGCCTCAGCCCCCGCCCCAGGGAGAAGTTCCAGGACGTGGCGCCCTTCATTGACCTGCTGGTGGAGGTGCGGGGCGAGTTGCGCAAGGCGCGCCAGTTTGCCCTGGCCGACCTGGTGCGCAGCCGTCTGGCCGATCTCGGCGTGACGCTCGAAGATGGTCCCCAGGGTACGCGGTGGAAACTGTCATGAACTGGCTCGAACTCTCGGTTGAAGTGGACAGCGAGGCGGTCGAGGCGGTCTCCGAGGTGCTGGCGCGCTACGGCTACAATGGCGGGGTGGTGGTGGAACCGGCCTGGACGCCGGGGGACGAGGGGCCGGAGTTTCGCTACGATACCACCCGCCCGAGCGTGCTGCGCACCTATGTGCCCCTGGACGAGCAGGCCGAGGACACCCGGCAGCGCGTCGAGCAGGCCCTCTGGCACCTCGGCCAGATGCGCCCCGTCGGCCCCCTCCAGACGCGCGCCCTGCAGGAGGAGGACTGGGCCAACGCCTGGAAGCAGCACTACGCGGTGCTGCGGGTCGGCGAGCGGATCGTGATTGTGCCTTCCTGGCTCGAGCATCACGCCGCGCCCGAAGATGTCGTGCTGCACCTCGACCCGGGGATGGCCTTCGGCACCGGGCTGCATCCCACCACCCGGCTCTGCCTGCGGCTGCTGGAACGCCACGTGCGCCCCGGCCAGCGGGTGCTCGACCTGGGGACAGGCAGCGGTATTCTGGCCATCGCCGCCGCCCGCCTGGGCGCGGATATGGTACTGGCCCTCGACAACGACCCCGTTGCCGTCGCCGTGGCCGCCGAGAACGTCGCCCGCAACGGGGTAAGCAAGCGCGTGACAGTGGCCGAGGGTAGCCTGGGGGCCGGGGCGCGCATGGGCCACTGGCTGAGCGGCGACTTCGGCCCATCCGAGGCCCCCGCGCCAACCGCCGTCGCCCCCGGCCCGGGGCCGTTCGACCTCATCGTCGCCAACCTGATCGCCCGGGTGCTGGTGATCCTCGCCGCCGATCTGGCCGCGGCCCTGGCCCCCGGCGCCGTGCTGATCAGCAGCGGCATTCTCGACACCCGCGAAGCCGAGGTCGAGGCCGCCTTCGCCGCCGCTGGCCTGCGCCGGGTCGAGCGCCACGCCGAGGGTGAATGGGTCGCCCTGGTGCATGCGCTGATTCCCCCAACCAGCAGCGCCTGACACACCTCTGGCGTCGTCCTATCGACGTGCTCGACGTTCAACCAGCGCCTGTTCGTCCAGAACCGGCACGTAGATGAAGCTCGCCGGACATACTCCAGGTGCGGCAGTACAGGGTTGCTACACGCTATCCACCGCTTCCTGGAGCGCTTCCATAGCATTGCAGCACCGCGCGTTCCTCTCTTCAATGACGTTGCATCAGCTCTGATTCACCAGGTACGATCGGCGACATCCGCGTTCTATACGCGGTATACTACATGGTATTCGCTACCTGTGCGCATAGACCTCCCCGGGGAGAATGCCATGTCTGATCCGGAGACTCGTCTTCCTCCGCAGGCCGACACCCTGCCTCCTGCCGAGAACGTCCGGGCGTCCCATCCTCCGGCTGCGCCAGACGATGCGCCGCGCGGTCGGCGCCGGTTGCTCATCTTGCTGGCCGCGGCCCTGGGCGCCTTCGTCATCGTTGCCGGTATCGGCCTGCTCCTGGTGGTCCTGACCAACCCGGTGCTGCGGGGCCGCCTGGCCTCGCTCACCGCCGGCCGGGTGGGCCCGCCCCCCGATAGCCCGAACAAGTTCGTCGCTATCCCCGATGGCCCGGTGGCGATCACTGACGACTTCAGCCAGCCATCCAGTCGCTGGGAGCAGTCGCAGACCCGTATCAACGGCGGCGCCTATGAACCTGTCTCTTATACACATCTGACGCT
>JAOACN010000505.1 GCA_026417815.1 Chloroflexaceae bacterium
GGGCTACGCTACGGTTACCGATCAGAGCCGCGGCCCTTACGGCGCATTGCCCGATGACCCGGCCCGGCGGCGCAAACTCGACGCCGAGCGCGCCGCCTCGTTCGCCCTGGAACGTCTCTGTCGCGGTGTTATCTGGGCCTACGGTGAACCCGCTGTCAATCACGAGTATGTCCGCTCGCTGCTGCAACTCAGCCGTGCCGCCAGTCGTTACACGGCCCTCATCACCACCGGCGCGATGACCGTCGAGGCTCTCGATCAACTTGGTCCCTATCTCGATGGCATCGGTCTCGACCTGCGTGGTTTTAGCGACGCCAGTTATGCGCGGCTGGGCGGCCTGCCCGCCTGGCGCGACGTGCTGGCCGTTGCCGAGCGGGCGCTGCGCCACTGGCGGGTGCATATTGAGGTCACCACGCGCATCCATCACGGCGTCAATGATGACCCGACCGAGGTGCGCGCCCTGGTGGCCTGGATCAAAGAGACGCTGGGCGACCATACGCCCTGGCACGTGCTCCCTGGTGATGCCGGGAGCGAGACGGCGGCTTCGACCATGCGCGCCCGCAGGATTGGCCACGAGCTTGGCCTGCACTTCGTCTATGGCGCCGAGCCGAACCAGCCGACCCGCTGCCCTATGTGCCATCAGGTGCTGATAACCCGTCTCAATGGCGTGACCAGCCTGGTTGGTCTCAATGGTTCCATCTGCACGAACTGCGGCTACAACGCGAAGCTACACCTGTCGATCTTCAAACAGCGGTGAGGCAGGCCGGCTGCCTTGCTTCCGGGGGTAAGGGGAAACAGGTTTTCCGCCAGCGGCCCCGGGGGCGCGGGCGCGTTTCCACGAGGCGGGGCGTGGGAAAACCCGGTTTCCCCACGCCTGAGCAAGCAGCGTCGGGGCGCCGATGGCGCTCTACGGTCGCGCGGCGAGCGGGAGATGGACCCGCAACACCTCCAGGCGCGAGTCGACGCGGAGGCTCAGCGTCCGTTCCTCCGACCGGTTGCCCGCCCGGTCCACCGCCAGGTAGCGCACGCGATGCTGCCCATCGGGCAGGCCGCCGAGGGTGACAATCGGACCGGCTCGCTCCTCCCAGGGGCCGTCGTTCACCGACACCAGCAGATTTACCACTCCACTGCCGCCCAGGTCGTCCCCGGCAAGGGTCAGCCCGTCAAGCTGCCGAAAGATGCTGCCCAGGCGATCGGTGAGCGTGCTGCCCGAACCGGCTAACCCGTCGAGCGGCGGGCCGAACTGCGTCTGCCCAGGACCGCGCACGGCGTAACCCGCGGTGCGCCCGCCGCCCCGCTCCAGCGAACGGAACGCCAGTACGTGCCGTCCGGCGCGCAGGTTCACCGTTTGCTCCACGGCGGTCTCGTCTTGCTGACCCGTCGCGCTGGCCACCAGCTGGCCGTTGATCCACAGCCAGGCGTTATCGTCGCCGCTCAGGCGGAAGGTGTAGTCGCCCGCCACCGGGGCGATGAAGACGCGCGTCTGTTCAAGGACCAGGCGGTCCCCTGCTTCAACCCCGATCCCTGACATAGACTGGAGATCGTCGCCGGGCATGCCCTGCCAGACGAAGCTGCCAAGCAAGGCGCCGCGCGTGAGGGCCGAGCCGTCGCTGGTGCGGACCAGAAAATTGGCCGGCGTTCCGCCCTCACGGTACACGTGGGCCAGCGGTTGCAGCAGGTGATCGTAGGCCACCGGCGCGGGCGCTTGCCGCTCGGGAGTGACGGTCAGCGGGGTAACGGCCACGTCGCGGGCGAGATAGGCAACGTATTCGTTGATCAGGCCGGCGCGCAACTGGAAGTTCCCCGGTGTTCGCAGGCGCAGGTAGCCAACCACCTCGCGGGTTTCGCCGGGCGCCAGCCGGCCGTTGATGCCCCAGCGCCAGGGATAGCCGCCGCTGTCGCCCGCGCACCGGGGTTGTCGCTCCGTCTCGACCGGACCAAGGGTCAGACGGATCCGTCCAAACTCCTTCGGATAGATCGGGTAGGCCTGTCCCGGGGTCCCCAGGAAGCACTCGCCCTCGTCGTAGACATAGCCCTGACCGGGGTTGTAGCGTCCATCGGCGGCGCGTTCCGCTTCGGGGGCCTGGCTCTCAACCGGCGCCGCGCCACTGTTGCGGACAGTGAAGGTGACCTTGAGCAGTTCACCGGCGGGAAGATTCACCCGATCGTAACGCACGTTCAGGAGATCAACCCGCGCCGCGGCGGGGTCCTCTTTGATCCAGCGAATGGCGTCGAAATAGACCACCCGCTGGCGGATGAGCGGCTCCCCGGTCAGGTCGTTTAACTCGACATAACCCTGACGTCCCGCGGCAAACTGGTAGGTCCCCAGGGAGACCCACTCCTCCGCGGTGTCCTGCCGAATGGTCACTTCGTATGTCTGGTCGGCGGCGGCGATGCGATAGGTAGCGCGGGCGGTTGCCTGGGGCAGCCCGCATCCGCGCGGAACGTAGGCCAGCACGTGGTAGCGACCTGCCTCGGGGAGGTCTGGGCGCCAGATCCCCCGGTTCGTGCTCTCGGCGGGGGTATCGGTGCCGAAGGTGTAGGTCGTATTGCCGTCGTAGCCACAGGGCCACTGGTACCAGTTCGCGTTGCTGCGCTCAAAGCCGCTCTCCCGGTCGTCCACCGTCAGGTCGCCGTTGTCCCAGGCGGCGCCGCTCAGCCGGTCGCGCACACGCTGGCGAATGGTGGACAACAGCGCGTCCAGCCGGTCGCCGGGGCAGGTTGTGTGGCCCGGGGTAACGGTGCGGTGGCCGGCGATATGGTTGATCACCGCGCCGGGGTTGAAGGGACTGCAATAGCGGGAAATGGCGCACCCGTAGTAGTAGGAGCGACCGAGGGGGTCAACGCCCTTCTGTTCAGCCTTCCAGGCCAGCAGGTTGACCAGGCTGTCCACGGCGGCGGTGGAGGGGGCCACGGTGCTGTAGGTGCCAATCAGCGCCACGCCCATCGAGCCGTAGTTGCCGGTGTCGTGAAAGCCCACCGCGTCATCGCCGCCGGCCCGCCCTTCGTAGATTACGCCATTGGGGTCAATCAGGTAGTTGTAGCCGATATCGCCCCAGCCGCGGGTGAAGGTATGGAACGACCAGATCGCCCGCACCCGGTCGGCCCAGTTCTGCTGGCTCCCGGAGAGGCTGTTGGCGTCGGCAGTGTGGTGGACAACCATGTGCCGCACGGGGTAGTAGGCGGCTGGAACCCGGCTGCCCTGCCCATCTGGATTGCCCCAACCGGTGCGGCTCACCACCGGCGGGCGACCCGCCTGGGCGATGGTCGCCTCACCCGGCGCTTCCGGCAATGGCGCCGATGGTCCGAAGCGGGCGTCAACCGTGTTGACCTCGATCCGCCGCAGTGCGGGCATGGCGCCGTCGGGTGCGGGGCCAAAGCGCGCGCGGATCTGCCAGAAGCGCGCCTCGCCACCCGCAGCGATGATCTGGCTCCAATGCGTCTGTTCACCGTCCTCGGGCTGCCAGAGATCGGTATCTTCGCCCACGGCCCCCCAGGGGGACCACTGTTGCCCATCGGCGGAGACGCGCGTCTCCAGTTCCAGGCTGGCCTCGGGTGGCACAGCGGCCTCCCAGCGCAGCAGCAGGTGGGTGAAGGGTCGCGGCGCGGCAGTCGCGGGTGAGACGTAACCATACCCGACGTCTTCTCCGCCAAGCGGCCCGGCAGGGGAGGTATCATAGGAGCCAGGGGGAGGCAACAACACGGCCCGGTCGGGGCGCCCGGATTCGGTGGATGCAAGGGGATTGGCGGCCACCTGCCCGGAAACCAGCGCCACCAGGCCAATCAGCAACAGGGCGAGGGTGAGCGTGGCGGAGCGGCGAGGATGGTACAACATGGCGAACCTCCACGCAGGCGGAAGTTGAGCGTCGCACTCATACTACCGAAGCTGGGTGGAGGTTTGCGAGAGCATAACATGACGGTTGGATGACTCGTTAGACACCGTGCGGTGAAGCCGCACGGACATTGGACAAGGGTGCGGGGAAACCAGGTTTCCCCGCACCCCTGCCTGTGGGCAGGTTCTGGGAGGGCGTAGCCCTCCCAGACCGTCATCGGATACCTTAGACCGTTACGTGGTGCTCAAAGTGCCGATTGATCAGCGCGATCACCTGGTCGGCAGTTTCCTCAATCGGCTTATTGGTGACATTGATCACCGAGAACCCTCCCTGACGAAAGATGCGCCGGGCATAGGCCAGTTCGTCCTGGAGTTCGATGGGGTCGGTATAGCTATGGCTGGCATTGCCATGAAAGAGGCGCTGCCGCCAGTGACGGTGGTGGCTCAGCACGTCCACGTCAATGGTCAGACCGACCACCCGGCGCCGGTCGATCTCGAAGAGTTGACGTGGCGGCGGCAAGTTTTGCACCAGCGGCACATTGGCCACTTTCCAGCCCAGCACGCCCAGGTAGATACTCAACGGCGTCTTGCCGACCCGCGATACGCCGGTGAGCACCACATCGGCCTCGTGGAGATCGCTCGGATTGCGGCCGTCGTCGTGATCCACCGTGTACTCAATGGCCTTGATGCGGTCCAGGTAGACTTCGTGCCAGCGCTGGTAGAGGCCCGGTTGCCCCAGCGGCGTGCGGCCGAACAACTGCGCCATTAACGTGAGCGGTTCGCCGATGGTATCAATGGTGGGGATGCCGTGTTCCGCCGCCAGTCGCACCACCGCCTCACGCATCGTCGGATTGACCATGGTGTGGATGA
Organism: Chloroflexaceae bacterium; assembly: GCA_026417815.1. Classification (GTDB taxonomy): domain Bacteria; phylum Chloroflexota; class Chloroflexia; order Chloroflexales; family Chloroflexaceae; genus JACAEO01. The sequence continues at coordinate 4,700 of JAOACN010000505.1, forward strand.
TCATCCCCCCCCGTTCGGCCACCTGCTGCATGATTGCCGGCAGTTGATCCTCCTGGCTCACCTGGGGGATCACGATCACCGCCGGGTTTATCCCCGGGAACTGAGAAAGGGCGATGCGCGCCACATGCTTGCCAAGCGCCCCTGCTCCCCCGGAGACGATAAAGATGGCTGGAAGGTGCTCATCCGTTCGCGCCAGCGTAAGCATCACTTTCTCCTTCCGGGGTGCAATCTGCAGAACTGGTTCCACATGCAACGGTTACTGCGCGTAGCATACGAAATCCGTGCCGGGCGGCGTGTGAAAACCCGGTTACGTGGCGTGAATATGTGACCAGTGACGGACGTTCAGGTCCCTCGCTCCTGCGGTATGCGTCCGGGGCAACCCGGTTGCCCCACGCTTCTCCCACCGGCGGGGCCGCGGCACGTCGGGCATCGGGCGGGGGTGTGGGGAAACCTGGTTTCCCCACCTCCCTCCAGGCGGCGGCGGGGCCGCGGCACGTCGGGCATCGGGCGGGGG